>DATDDC010000564.1:0-3963 GCA_036523995.1 Anaeromyxobacter sp. | reverse complement strand
CGCCCGCGATTAGCGGAGCACGCTGCGGGGTGTCCGAGAGCGGTACTCCGCCCCAAGCTGACCAACCTTCTCGTAATCCCGCGCCGAGAACGTGGTGCGGAACTCCTTCGCCATCCCGGTGATGAGGATGATGCTCGGCCCGCCGAGGCCGAGAGCGGCGCCGTCGCGCTCGAGGACGCAGAAGACGCGGTAGTGCCGGCGCCGCGGGCCATCGACCCGGACCTCGAAGAAGCCGGCCATGACGCCGTGCATTGTCAAGGCTCGCCCTCACTGATCGCGCCTGGTTCGGCGAAGCTGATCGCGATCTCGGCGTCATCGGCGTGGGCGAGTTGAGCGTGGTCGGCGTGGGGAGCCTGGTTCGGCCAAACTGATCGCGTCGAGCTTCAGCGCGCGGCCTCGGCGGCGGCGGCCTGGACCTTCTTCTTCCTCGTCGGCGGCGGGTTCCGGTACGAGTCGCCCTCGATCACGAGCACGTGGGCGTGGTGGAGAAGCCGGTCCATCGCGGCGCTGGCGAGGAGCGGGTTGCCGAACATCGGTGGCCACTCGTCGATGGCGCGGTTCGAGGTGATGATCGTCGAGCCGTGCTCGTACCGGCGCCGGACGATCTCGTAGAGGTCGGTCGGCTCGTCCTGGGCGAGGCCGCGCAGGCCGAGGTCGTCCACGATGAGCACCTCGGGCGCGACGAAGCGGAAGAGCCGCTTCTCGTAGCTCCCGTCGCCGCGGGCGGCGCGGAGCTGCACGAGGAGCTCGTGCGCGCCGACGTACGCGACGGTGAAGCCGGCGCGGCAGGCGCGGTGGCCGAGCGCCTGGGCGAGGTGGCTCTTGCCGACGCCAGTCGGCCCGACGACGAGCACGTTGTCGTGGCGCTCGACGAAGGCGCAGGTCGCGAGCTCGAGGACCTTGGCCTTCGGGATCGAGGCGTTGAAGGTGAAGTCGAAATCCTCGATGGTCTTCGCGTGCTCGAAGTTGGCGCGCCGGATCCGCTGCATGAGCTGCTTCGCCTCGCGCCGCTCCACCTCGTCGGCGAGGAGCCGGTAGAGGAACTCGGTGAGGGCGAGGTTGTCGTCGACCGCTTGCTTCGTGCGCAGCTCGAGCGACTGCAGCACGCCGGAGAGGCGCAGCTTCTTCAGCATCGGGACGAGATCGTCAGTTGGGCTCATTGACCTTCTCCTTGCCATGGAGGAGCTCGGCGGCGCTCCGGGCGTAGCGGAAGCTCTCCTGCGGAGAGCCAGTGCAAGCCGCGCCCGCCGGCAGCGGCTCGAGGTCGAGAGCGCGGAGGAGGATGTTCTTCACGCCCTGGTAGCTGAAGGTCCCGAAGTGGCTGGCGCGGCGGCAGGCCGCCTCGGCGCGCTCGCGGGGGAAGCGCTCGAGGTGCGTGACGATGGCCTGCACGGCGCGGAGCATGTAGAGCACGTCGTCCGAGTCGAAGACCTCGCGGACGAAGCGGGCGGTGTCGGGCCCGATCCGGCCGGCGCGCTGCTCCCAGTAGCCGCGGCTGCGGTGGCGCAGGTCGGCGCGGTGCTCGGGCAGGTGCGTCTCGACCGTGCTCCGGTGGCCCGGGCCGCGGCGGTCGTGGGTCGCGACGCGCACGTCGTCGAGGAAGATCGTGATCGTGCTCGCGGTGGCGCGCACCCAGACCGTCTTCTCGATGAGCTTCCAGGGCACGGAGTAGAGCCGCTTCTCGAAGATGACGTGGCTGTCGCGATGGACGGTCGCTTCCTTCCAGAGGGCCAGCTCGAAGCGCAGCGCGGGCAACGGCTTCAGCACGGCCTGCTCGAGCTCGCGGAAGACCTCCAGCGGGCGCCGGTGGGTGGTGCCGTGCTCGCGGGTGCCGGCGATCTCGTGGACCCACCGGTGCAGCGCCGGCGCGGCGAGGTCGACGTCCTGGCCGGCGCGTCCGCGGAAGAAGTTCCGCTTCACGTACTTCACCCCCGACTCGACCTTGCCCTTCTTCTCGGGGTCCCGGACCGGCGTCGGGTCCACCTTGAAGCCGTAGTGGCGCGCGAGCTCGCGGTAGCTGCGGTTGAGCGCGGTCGGCCCCTCGACGCCGAACGCGGCGCGGACCACCGCGGCCTTGAGGTTATCGGGCACGACCACCTCGACCACGCCGCCGAGCTCCTCGAACGCCTCGACGTGGAGGCGGAGCCAGGTCTCGGTCGTCTGGTCGAAGACGATCCTGGCGAACATGTGCCGGCTGTAGCCGAGCACCAGCACGAAGACCCAGGCCTTGCGCATCACGCGGGCGCGCGGGTCGTACAGCCGGCCCACGTAGCCGAAGTCGACCTGCGCGACCTCGCCAGGCCGCGTCTCCACCGGGATCGCCACGTCCTCGGCTTGCACGCCGCGCGCTCGCTTGAGCCGCAGGCACACGCGCTTCACGGCGGAGAGCGTCGCGCGCGTCTCGCGGAACTGGTCGTCCTCGAGCCGGAGCGTGTCGTAGATCGCGCGCGGCCCGACGCCCTTCTTCCAGAGCTCCTCGATCCTGCCGAGCCAGGTCTCGAGCGACGAGGTCTGCTGCGGAGGCTGCTTCCGCGGCAGGCGCTCCTCGACCGCGGCCTTCAGCGCCTCGAGCGTCGGCAGGTCGACGATGGGACCGCCCAGCAGCCCCGCCGCCTCGAGCGCGATGCGGTACGTCCTCTCGGTGTTCGGGCTCATCCCGAGCAGCCGCGCCACCTCGCGGCCACCGCTGCCCATCCGGTGCAACCGCACGAGCTCCTGCAGCCGATCCATGTCGACCCTCCTCTGCATCCGTGCCTCCTCGCGGTGAGGCGCGAGGGTGCACGACGGCCCTGCCGCCCGGCGGCCTCGCCAGGCGGTGGCACTCCACGTTCGTTCAGGCGATCTGCTTGGCCGAACCAGCCGCGATCAGTTTGGCCGAACCAGCCTCGTCGACGCGGCGCGCCGTGCGATCAGCTTGGGCGAGCCAGCGGTGATCACTTTGGTCGAACCAACCGCGATCAGCTTGGCCGAACCACGGGCGATCTCTTACGCCGGTCCATCACATGCATGGCCTCCCACTTGCCGCCGCCGGCGAAGGCGGGTGGCGGGGTGTTGGCCACGGCCTTCACGACGCTGATGACCTTCGCCCTGATGGCGGGGTGCTCGTCGAGGAACGCGAGCGCGGGGACGGAGGCGGCGGGGTCGTCGTCCGGGTGGCGCCGGAAGAAGTGGACGAGCCACGGGCCCCGCCACGTTTCCAGGCCAGGTGCGCCGCCGCGTTTCGCCCGCCGCTTCGCCATGTCCCGCCTCGCGTACCACGCAGCGCCGACGCCGGCGGCCGCTGGCTCTCTTGGGTATGCAAGGGACTATCGAGTGACATACACACAGTAGCGACATAGCTTCGCATCGTCAACCTCGGTGACTCGCGGGAGGGCGCCGCCGGGAGGCGAGTCGTGGCCACGGCGCGCGGTCCCTCCTTCTCGATCCTGAGCCGGCTGCAGGCCGGCTCGGCCGGCCTCCTGCTCTCGCTCGAGCTGGCTCACAAGTGGCTCGAGCCGGCCGCCGGCGAGCCCCTGCCGCTGCCCTCGTTCTTGCGGGTCCACGTAGCCGACGCGCTCGCCCGATACGCGGGGGCGCGCGCCTGGGTGACGGGCCATCCGCGAGCCACGCTTGCCCTCGCGGTCCTCACCGCGGTGGCCGCAACAGTCGCCTACCGGTTCTAGCTCACCTTCTGGCGCAACCACGTCATCGCGCGTCTCTCGGGCACCTACTTCAAGGCGGACGACGGCCGCTTCCCGACGCGCCCAGTCGACCTCTTCAAGGAGATCGCCCGTCGCCCCAAGGGCCACACTTTCGTCTGGGGCGGATGTCGGAGGTGGCGCCGGGTTCGGTTGACGCGAAGACCAGTCGCGTCGTGGAGAGAGCTGCAGTCGCACGGGTGACCCGGCACTTCAAGGAAAGAGGCTTCAAGGTGCGCTCGCGTGAGCGTGCCCATTTTGGATACGACCTCGACGTCACGAGGAA
>DATDDC010000563.1:0-2125 GCA_036523995.1 Anaeromyxobacter sp. | reverse complement strand
GCGGCCGCGACCACCGCCGCGCCGTCCGCCGCTCCAGCCCGTGAGCCCTCGCGTCGCCCGGCGCCGGCCGTCGGGTCCGCGGCGCTCGAGGAGAAGATCGCCCTCGTCTGGTTCACGCGCGCCGGCGCCCTCGCGGTGCTCCTCGGGGCCGCCTACTTCCTCAAGTACGCCATCGACAACGCCTGGCTGGGCCCGTGGGGTCGGGTGGCGCTCGCGTGCATCTTCGGCGCCGCCGCGCTCGCGCTCGGCGAGGCGGCGCGGGCGCGCACGCGGGCGGTCTGGATCCACGCGCTCCAGGGGGCCGGCCTCGCGCTCCTGTTCCTGGCGGCGTTCGGGAGCCATGCCCTGTACCGGCTCGTCCCGGCCAGCGCCGCGTTCGCCGCGGTGGCCGCCATCGCCGTCCTCGGAGGCGCCCTCGCCGCCCGCCACCGCGCCGAGCTCCTGCTCGGCCTCGCCGTCGTGGGCGGCATGCTCGCGCCCGTCGTCCTCTCCACCGGGGAGGACCGGCCGGTCGCGCTCTTCGGCTACCTCCTCGTCCTCGGCGGGCTCGCGCTCCTCGTGTCGGTGCGCGCGGGCTTCCGCGTCGTGCCCTGGCTCGCGCTCGCGGGCACGGTCCTCCTCGGCGCCGGCTGGTACGACCGGTTCTTCCGGGTGTGGGCCCCGCCCGCCGTTCCGAGCCCCTCGGTCCCCCTGGAAGAGCAGATGGGCCGCTACTTCCCGCTCGCGCGCCGCATCGTGCCGCTCGCGGCCGCCCTCGCCTTCTCCGCCTCGTGGCTCGCGGCGCACGCGCGCCTGCGCCGCACGGCGCCGCGGCCCTGGATCGACGCCTGGCTCGGCGCCGCCCTCCTCTTCTCCACCGTGGCGCCGTTCGCGCTCCTCCGCGATCGTCCCCTCCTCGGCGGGCTCGCCCTCGCCCTGGCCGGCGCGCTCGCGGCCGCGCTCCTCCCCGTTGCCGGGCGCGCGAGCCTCGTCGTCGCCGCGGAGGGCGTGGCCTTCGCCCTCCTCGGGCTCGCCATCCAGGGCCGCTCCCGCGCGGACGAGGGCCTCTGGATCGCGGCCGCGGGGCTCGTCTCGCTCGTGCACCTGGGCGCCGTGGCTCGCGCCTGGATCCTCGAGAAGGAGCCGCCCTCCCCCGCACGCACCGCGACGGCCGCCGTGGCCGGCGTCGGCTTCGCGGCGTTCGCGATCGCCCTGACCCGCCAGGACGAGACCGTCCTCCGAGCCGCCCTCGTCGGCGCGGCGGGCGCCGCGGAGCTCGCGCTCGGCGCGGCGAGGGTGCGTTCCGCGCGGGCCACCGCGTCGGTCCTCCTCGGCGCGTCGCTGGCGCTCCTGGCGGGCGCGGCGGCGTTCCTCTTCTCCGGCGCGACCGTGACCGTGGCCTGGGCGGCCATGGCCGCCGTCGCGGCCGTGCTCGGGACGCGCGGGCAGGATCGCTGGTGGGTGACCGGGGCCTGCGTCCTCTTCGCGGCGACGCTCATCCGCATCGCAGCCGTCGATCTCCCGTCGGTGGAGCGCGCCCTCGACGCGTTCCTGTCGACGTCGGGAAGGGAGGGGCGGCTCGCGCCGCTCCTCCTCGTGAACGCCCGCGCCATCGCCCTCGCGGCCACCGCGGCCGCCCTGCTCGTCTCGGCGCGGACGATGGCGCGCTCCGCGCCGCGCTGGCGGGCGGTCGCGGCGGTCCTCGCCGCCGTCGGCTGGGTTCTCGCCGTTGGGCTGGCGGTGACCGAGGCGCGCGACCTCGCCACCTCGCTTCCGCCCCCGCCCGGCCCGGGCGACGTCGGCGCCTTCGCCGCCTACCGCCCCACCGTGTACGACGCCATCGAGGCGCAGGCCGGTGCGCTCTCCGCCGTGACGAGCCTCGTCCTCGCGGTCTGCGCTGCGCTCCTCGTGGGAGGCGGGTTCCTCTTCCGCGACGCCTTCCACCGCTGGCTCGGCCTCGGCCTCTTCGGGATCGTGCTCGCGAAGCTCCTCCTGGCGGACGTCTGGCACCTCTCGCGCCTCCAGCAGGTGACGGTGTTCCTCGGGGTGGGCGCGCTCCTGCTCGGGGCGGCGTTCCTGTACGCGCGCCTCGGGAAGCGCATCGCCGCCGCGCTGCTCCACGACGAGCCCCCCGGGCCCGCCGGCG
>DATDDC010000562.1:0-46311 GCA_036523995.1 Anaeromyxobacter sp. | reverse complement strand
GCGCGGCGGCGGCCTCGCGTGACCGTCGCGCGCACGCATCGGCCGCGGCGCGCGCGCCTCGCGGGTACCGCGACCGCCGGGGTTTCACGCGCCCGCCGCCGCGCGCCGGATGCTATCATGCCGAAATCTCGGCAAACGGATGACGTCGCTTCGCGCCAGGCTCTACCGATTTCACTGGGAGGCAAGGTCCCGGGCGGAGGGGTTCGGCCTCACGGCGGCGCTCCGGTTCCTCCACGAGAGCGAGCGATGGGAGCGCGCGCGCCTCGACGATCTCCGCAACAAAAAATTGGTTCGCCTCGTCGAGCAGGCGTACGCGCGGAGCCCACATTACCGCCGCATGATGGACGAGCGCGGCGTGCGGCCGGACGACGTGCGCGGCCTCGCCGACCTGCCCAGGCTCCCCATCCTCACCAAGGACGCGCTGCGCGAGCACGGGGACGCGCTGCGCCTCGCGGGCGACATCCCCGTCGAGATCGGCGCGACGGGCGGCACCACGGGGATTCCCATCCAGATCGCGCGCGACCGGGCCGGCTCGGTGTGGCAGCGCGGCTGCTACTGGCGCGGGTTCGGCTGGGGCGGATTGCGCCTGGGCGAGCCGTTCGTCCAGCTCTTCGGCGGAACGCTCGGCGTCGCGAAGCGCCGCCGGCTCGATCGCGTCAAATCTTTCTTTTCCGGAAAGACCTTCTTACCGGCCTTCGAGCTCGGGCCGGACAATGCCCGGCGATATCTCGACGAGATCCGCGCCTCGGGGGCCCGCTTCCTGGTCGGCTACACCTCGGCGCTCTACCTCCTCGCGTGCCACGCCGAGCGGTGCGGCGTCCGCGTCGAGCTCGACGCCGTCTTCCCCACCGCGGAGCTCCTCCTCGACAGCTGGCGCGAGACCATCGCCCGGGCCTTCGGGGCGAAGGTCCTGCCCTACTACGGCTGCGGCGAGATCCAGTCGCTCGGCTACGCCTGCCCCGAGGCGGAGGTGCCCGTCTACCACACCTGCGACGAGCACTCCGTCATCGAGGTCGAGCAGCCGGGCGGCGGCGCCGCCCTCGCCGGCGAGGGGCCCTTCCTCGTCACCGACCTCGACAACCTGGCGACGCCCATGATCCGCTACCGGAACGGCGACGCCGGCGTCCTCGCGCCGCACGGCTGCCGCTGCGGGCGCACCCTCGGCCGCATCACCCGCCTCGACGGACGCGTGAACGACGTCCTCTACCGGGCGAGCGGCGACGCCATCTCCGGCGCCATCGGGCCGCACGCCTTCAAGATGGTCCAGGGCGTCGAGCAGTTCCAGATCGTGCAGAAGCGAGCCGGCCAGATCACCATCCACATCGTGCGGCGGGAAGGCTCCTACGTGCCGGCGGTGGAGGAGCCGAAGATCCAGCGCATCTTCAAGCAGCACCTCGGCAGCGACGCGGAGATCGACATCCGCTACGTGGACTGGATCCCTCGCACCGCGGCCGGCAAGGCGCGCTTCATCATCAACGAGGTGGCGGCTCGCTGAAGCGGACGACCCCCTCCGCGCTGGCGGTCCGATCCGATCCCTTGCCGATGGTGACGACGGTGTTCGCGCCCTCGCGCCGGATGGAGACGCCCACGCTCCCCGCCATGTCGACGAGCGTGTGGACGCGACCGGGCACGGTCGGGACCGTGTAGCTGAAGCCGAGCCGGGGCGCCGCGCCGAAGGGGAGCTTGCTGAACAGCACCACGTCGCCGCCGACGGCGGCGCCCTCCATGTCGCCGGTCGTCGTCACCGGCGAGGCGTCGAGCGGCGGCGCCCCTCCCGACGCGACCCGCGCCACGGCGAGGAACCTGCCCGATTGCGTGGTCGCCTGGGCTCGCCAGGCCTTGCTGCCGTCGGGCGCGAGGTCGGCGTCGGGCACGACGGCGGGCGCGTCCCCGAGGAGGAGCGCCACGGTGACGCCGCCCTTGCCGTTCGTGGAGCGGAGGGTGGCGCCGGAGAGCGACGGCTGGACGGGGAAGTGCAACCGCCAGTCGAACGCCGTGCCCGGCTCCGCCGGCCGCACCCGGTCGTAGACGACGAGCACGTCCGGCTTCAGGAACACCATCTCGCGCGTGAACTCCTCGAGGAGGAGGTTCTTGTCGCGCAGGAGCCCCCGCAGCTCCCGCACCAGGAAGTTCCCTGACCGCCTCGGGTCGCCGCGCGCGTAGAGAGCGGTGCCGTCGATCTGGAGATAGCTCGCGCGGGGGTCGTCCTCGAAGCGGACGATCCCCTTCGGCGTCGCCGCCGCCACCTTTCTCGCGCCCGCGACGTGGATGAGGTTGTGCGCCCCTGGCTCCTGCAGGAGCCCGGAGTGGCTGTACGTCACGGCGTCCACGAGCTGCCAGCCGTTGCGCCAGAGCGTGAAGCCGCCGGTGTCGAGGTGAGCGTGGGACTGATCGATGCGCGAGGCGCCGGACACCGTGAGCGCGGTGGCGTCCGCGTCCCAGCCGCTGCGGATCGACACGAGCTCGTCTCCCCTCGCCCGGTAGGCGAGCGGAAGCGTGGACTGGGGCTTCGCGGGGACGTCGACGGCGTAGACCAGATCCCGCCACAGCGCCGCCGGGTGGCGGAACCCGGTCTGGTAGTCCCGGGCGACGTTCTCCAGGTACCACTGCCCGAGGGCCCGGGCCTCCGAGTCGGCGAGCCAGTAGACCATCTGCTGCACGTACTGGCGGTCGTAGGAGTTGGCGGTCATGTCCGACTCGCGCGCCATGTCTCCGGCCGGATAGAGGTGCGCGCCGTCCGGCTGGAGCTGGTAGTGCGCGTACCGCAGCGCCGCGGGGAACCAGTCGCTCGACTGGAACGCGTTCCGGATTCCGGCCGCCGCCAGCAGCGAGAAGAGGTCGGCGAGCCGCCCCTTCGCGCCCTCGCCGTAGTTCGTGCCCTCCGGCCAGCCGCCGCCCGCGCAGCGCTCCGCGAGGTAGGCGAGCTCCCGGTCCACGCCCCTCGCGACGATGTCGAGGTACTTCGCCGCGCTCGGGTGCCCCATCGCCTGGAGCGCGAGGCCCGCCCACGCCGTCCCGAGGAGGAAGGACACGTGGTAGTTGTTCCCGGGATCCTCGAGCCCCCAGCCCGAGCCCTTGTTGTGGAACCAGAGCTCGTCGGTCCAGGTGTCGAGGTAGGTCGCGATGTCCGCGCGCAGCGGCGCGTCCAGGACCGGCTCGCAATGGGTGAGCTCGGTGGCGAGGGCGCCCATGATCCCGGCGTAGCCGTAGTAGCTGTCCGCGCGCGGGTTGGCCGCGGCCATGGTGCGCCGGGCCTCGGCCGCGAGGCTCTCGCAGTACCTGCGCTCGCCCGTGACGAGGTAGACGACGGCGACGTTCATGACGCCGGCGTCGCCGAGCCCCTCCTTCTTGTAGTTGGCGTCGACGACGGCCTTGAGCGCCCGCCAGGCGGGCGCTCCCTTCGCGGCCGCGGCGCGCATCGCCGGAAGGCGCCCCGGAGGGATCAGGAGCGGGTGGGCGACGTCCGGCGGCGGTGGGCCTCCGCCGCCGCGCGGCGACGCGCAGGCGGGGAGCGGGCCGAAGACGCCGCCCAGCGCGAGTACCGCGGCCAAGGGACCGCATGCGCGCTTTGCTCCGAGCGCCAAGGCGCTGCACTCTAGCATCGTTCGAGCCCTCCACCAGCGGGCTCGGCGCGTCGGTCTGGTACAGTCGAGCGGCCGCTGCCGTCGAGCGACCTCGGAGATCCGCACCATCGTGCAGCGCACGCGCCTCCCACGCCGCCCCGCCGCGCACGCAGCCCGGATCCTCTCGCTCGCGCTCGCCCTCGCCGCCCCGCCGGCGGCGGCGGACACCGTCGTCCAGCTCGACGGGGTCGCGAACGCCGGGTACGTCGACACGAGCGGCGGCCAGAGCGATCACCACGCCTTCACCGAAGTAGGCCCCGCGCTGACGCTGCAGCTCCAGTCCCCGCGGGTGACCTGGCGCGCCGGGTACCTCTTCGCGGGCAACCTCACGCTCGGCCAGTACGAGGTGGCCTCCTCGTACGCCAATCAGCTCGTCCTGGCGCTCGGCGCGGAGCTCTCGAGCCGCAGCGCCCTGCTCGTGAGCGGAAACGTCACGCAGGGAGGGACGGCGTTCCAGCTCGCGCACCGGCAAGCCGACGCGGGGGAGCCCACGTTCCGCTCGCGCTCGGACGCCGATCTCGTGACCGCCTCGCTCGCCGAGGCGTACGCGCTCGAGGCCTCGCCCCAGCTCCGCTTCGGCCAGGCGCTGAGCGGGTCGCTCGTCGCGCCCCAGGGCGCGCTGGGGAGCTTCAACGCCACGCTGACCGGCTCCCTGGCCCTCGATCGCGAGCTCCGGAACGAGTACGGCCCGGGCGCGCGCGACGCCATCGGGGCCGAGCTGCGCGCGAGCGGCGACTTCCTCAGGTCCTCGGAGGACTCGCCGCATCCGTCCTGGACCACGCGGAACGCGCTCGTGGCCCGCTGGAACCACGACTTCAGCTGGCGCTGGAACGGGCAGGCGACGGCGGGCGTCGAGCAGGTCCTCACCTTCGCCGGCAGCTATCCGCTGGCCATCCTCCCCACCGGCAGCCTCACCGTGCGGTACGCCACGCGCGACGGGGGCGCGTCGCTCGGCCTCACCTACGGCTCGACCGCCGATCTCCACACCGGCACCGTGGCGCTCGGCCAGGGCGCCGTGGCGCGCCTGTTCTTCGGCTTCGACGCGGAGTACCCCCGCCAGCTCGCCCTCTCCGCCGGCTTCCTGCACGCGGCGCCGCTGGGCCAGGCGCCGTCGCGCGCGGCCGCGGGGCTCGGCAACGCGGCGACCGCCGACGTCGCGCTCTTCTGGGGCCTCGCCGACGAGGTGCTGGCGACGGCGCACTACACCATGGCCTACCAGTACGACCAGCCGGCCGGGCTCGAGCCGGTGCAGACGCACGTCTTCCTCGCGGGCCTCACCATGCGCTACTCCAACGCGCGGCGCATGCCGCCCGCGCCGTCGCTCGGGGCGCGGGTCGACGGAAGCGATCGGGCGGGGTTCTCGGAGGGCGGCTCGACGAGGCGCTGAGGGCTCCTCGCCTCGATGGCCCTCGCCAGCTCGAGCCGCGCCGCCGCCCAGGCGCGCGGGTCGCGCTCCCAGGCGCCGCGGCCTCGCCCGACCTTCCCGAGAGGGCCCGCCTCGTGGAGCGCGCGCGGCACGAGCCGGCGCGAGATCTCGTCGGCCTTCGGGCCGTCGCCGCCGCGCCGGGCGAGCCACAGATACTCGTAGTCCTGGAGGCCGCGCCGGACCTGCTTCAGGCGGATGGAGGCCACGACGCCCTTCCGCCCCACGTACGGCCCCGGATAGAGGAGCACGCCCTGGCTGTTCGTCGCCCAGGATTGATTGAGCGGGTTCTCCCAGATCTCGCGCTTGCCCTTCGCCCAGGGCACGTTCGCCCGGTCGAGGCGCGCGTAGTCCCACTCCGTCATGTTGTAGAGGAAGAGCGAGTCGAGGCCGTAGCGCCAGGCGATCCACGGCCAGGTGGTGAGGGCGAGCCCGTCGTCGTCCACGGCCTCGCCCCCCTCGTAGGGCTCCCCTCCCTGGTAGAGGCCGAGGCGGTCTCCCGCCGCCTGCCGCTCGCGCAGGGCGGGGAGATCCGCGTAGTCGCCCGCGAGCTCCCAGCTCGTGACGTGCCCGGCGAGCTCCTTCACGAGGCCGCGCGCGTCGCGCCCGAGCTCCGTGTAGAGCGCGACCGAGGTGCGGATGCGCGGGTCGCCCTGGTGGATGGCGGCGCACGCCTTGCGAACGCTCGCGATGCGATCCCGGCCCGGCTCGTCCGCCACGTAGGCGAAGGCGTCGGCGAGGCGCCAGCCCTTCTCGTCCCAGTGCCGGGCCACGAGCCGGGAGAGGGCCGCGAGCCTCCCGGCGTCCACAGCGGCCGGGTCCGGCCCGAGGCGGAAGGGCCAGCCGCGGTGCAGGTTGACGGGCAGGGAGAAGGCGTTCACCGGCTGTCCGCTCTCGAACGCGGAGCCGTCGAGGTAGCCGCCGAAGCGGCGGTCGAAGCGGGCCCAGTCGATCCGCAGGGCCGCGCCCGCGCCCCGGGTCTCGAGGCGGAGATCGTGGTAGTGCGTCGTGGGGACGGCGCGGTGGCCCTCCCAGACGAGGCGATAGAGGTCCTTCTCGAGCTCGAGCCACCCGGCGCTGCCCTCGGCGATGCCGAGGCGCGCGGGCACGCTCTCCCAGCCGCTGTACCCGATGCGCCACGGGAGGTGACGCTCGACGGGCAGGGCGAAGCCGTGGACCTCGAGCCTCACGTCGAAGCGCGCGAGCTCGGCGCCGCCGGCGCTCACCACCAGCGCGCCCCGGTACGTGCCGGCCGCCGCCGCGGCCGGGATGGCGCAGTCGACCCAGATGCCCTGCGTCCTCGCGGCGGGGACGTCGACGGGGAGGCCGAAGCCCGGGGTGTCGGCGGGGACGAGGGCGTCCGGGTACTCGCCCTTGCCGGCGCTGCCGCCCGGGGAAGCGCTCGGCACGGTCACCGCGACGTACCACTCCCGGAAGCGGGTGAGCCGCTCCGCCGCGATGACGCCGCCTCCGTCGCGGCGCAGGTCCGAGACGCTCACCGTGGCGCCCGGGAGGTCGCGCGCTCCGGCCTGCACCATCACCTGGAACGCGACGGTCTCGCCGCGGGCGCCGGCGAGCGTGATGGCGCCCCCGTCCCAGGCCGGGTTCGCCTTCGCGTAGCCGGGGAGGTCGACGAGGCTCATGAGCCGGCCGTCGGCGCTCATCTTCACGCCGTCGTCGAGGACGAAGGCCCGCGGCAGCGCGGCATTCCGACACGCCGGGAGGGCGCCGGCGACGCCGAGGAGCGCGGCGAGGGTCTGCCTTCTTCTCGGGGCCACGGCGTCCCCCGATGATACCGTGCGCGCGATCCCGGAAGTGACGTGTCCGGTGAACGCGTGATGGCGTCGCGGCGTCGCTCGGGTTCCTATTGCATTCCCGAGCCGAAACGCGGTCCTGGGACCCCCGCGGGGGAAGTGGGGAGGCTGGAGTGCCCGCCAGACGCCACATCGTCCACGTCCTGTCGTCCTTCGCCATGGGGGGACAGGAGCGGGTGGCGCTCGAGCTCGCCATCGGCCAGCTCCGCGAAGGCTATCGCGTGACGGCGCTCTCCCTGGCGCCGCCGCCCGACGGGCCGCTCGCGGCCGAGTTCCGGGCGGCGGGCGCGGAGGTGGCGCGGGTGTCGCGGCCGCGGCCGGGCGTCGACCTGGCGCTCATCCTTCGCCTCTCCCGCTGGCTCAAGGAGAACGGCGCCGACCTCGCCCATACGCACAACCGCATGGCGCTCATCTACGGCGCGCCCGCGGCGCGGCTCTCCGGCATCGCGGTCGTGCACACGAAGCACGGCAACAATCCGAAGGGCGGGACGCGGCTCATCGCCGGGAACCTCGCCGGGCGCTTCCTCGACGCCTTCGTGGCGGTGTCGGAGGAGACCGCGGCCTTCGCCCGCCGCAGGCGCGAGATCGACGAGCGCCGGCTCACGGTGATCCCGAACGGCATCGAGCTGGGACGGTTCCATCCCGAGCCGTCCGCCCGCAGGCGGGTGCGCCAGGAGCTCGGCATCGAGGAGAGGGCCTGGGTGCTGGGCACCGTCGGCCGGGTCGCGGTGGAGAAGAACCAGCAGCTCCTCCTCCGGGCGGCGGCGCCGCTCCTCTCGCCGCGGAGCCACCTCGTCGTGGCGGGCGACGGACCCCTCCTCCAGAGCCTGTCCGATCTCGCCGCAGCGCTCGGCGTGGCGCCGTTCGTCCACCTGCTCGGCGTCCGGCGGGACGTGCCGGACGTCCTGAACGCGCTCGACGTCTTCGTCCTGTGCTCGAACACCGAGGGCCTCCCGCTCGCCATCCCCGAGGCCATGGCCACCGGGCTCCCGGTGGTGTCGACGAGGGTGGGCGGCGTCCCGAACGTGATCGAGGAAGGCGTGACCGGATTCCTCGTCCCGGTGGGCAGCGAGGAGGCGCTCCGGGGGCGGCTCACGGCGCTCGAGGCGGATCCGGAGAGGAGCCGCGCCTGCGGGCGGCGGGCGCGGTCGGCGGCGGTGGCGCGCTTCTCGGCCGAGCGGATGCGGCGCGAGTACGTCGAGCTCTACGAGCGCGTCCTGTCGCGCCGCGCCGGGCGGGCGGCACCCCGCGGCGCCCCCTCGTGCTCGCCGGGCCCCGGCTGAGCGGGACGCGGCCCAGGTCACGAGCGCGCTTCCCCGTCCTCGACACAAGAACCACCTCGGTGTTATTCGGGCAATCACGGAATGTGCGGGATCGTCGGTCAGTACAGCTTCGGAGGTCCCGCCGACCGCGACACCAGCGCGCGCGACCGCGAGCTCGTCCTGCGAATGCGGGACAGCATCGCGCACCGCGGTCCGGACGACGCCGGCCTCTGGCAGAGCGCGGACGGGCGCGTGGTCCTGGGCCACCGGCGGCTCAGCATCGTCGACGTCAGCTCGGCCGGCCACCAGCCCATGTCCAACGAGGACGGGACGGTCTGGATCACCTTCAACGGCGAGATCTACAACCACGCCGAGCTCCGCAAGCGCCTCCGCCTCGACGACCGCCACCGCTTCCGGTCGCGCACCGACACCGAGGTGCTCCTCCACCTCTACGAGGAGCAGGGGCTCGCCTTCGTGGAGGCCATCGACGGCATGTTCGCGATCGGGCTCTGGGACCAGGCCCGGGAGCGCCTCCTGCTCGTGCGCGACCGCATGGGCAAGAAGCCCGTCTACTACACCATCGCCGGCGGCCGGCTCCTCTTCGCCTCCGAGGTGAAGGCGCTGCTCGCGCACCCCGACGTGGCGCGCCGCCTCGACCTCGCCGCGCTGAACCAGTACCTCACGTTCTCGAACGTCCCCGAGCCCCGCACGCTGTTCGAGGGCATCCACAAGCTGCCGCCGGGCCACACGCTCGTCTGCGACAGGCGCGGCTCGATCGCGGTCGAGCGCTACTGGTCGCCGCTCGACGGGCCCGCCTGGACCCCGCCGCGCGACCGCGGCGAGGCGGTGGAGCGCGTGCGCGATCTCGTGCAGGAGGCGGTGCGGAAGCGCCTCATGGCC
Source organism: Anaeromyxobacter sp. (assembly GCA_036523995.1). Taxonomy (GTDB): domain Bacteria; phylum Myxococcota; class Myxococcia; order Myxococcales; family Anaeromyxobacteraceae; genus Anaeromyxobacter. The sequence continues at coordinate 37,289 of DATDDC010000562.1, read as the reverse complement.
GACGTCCCCGTCGGCGCGTTCCTGAGCGGCGGCGTCGACTCGTCCACCAACGTGGCGCTCATGAGCCGCCTCGTGTCGACGCCGCTCCAGACCTTCACGGTCGAGTTCACCGGCTTCGGCCCCGCCGAGAACTTCCACGACGTCCCCTACGCGCGGCAGGTCGCGTCGATGTTCGGCTGCCGGCACACGGAGGTCCCGGTCTCGGTGAAGGAGGCGGTGGGCTATCTCTCCGAGATGGTGCAGGGCCAGGACGAGCCGCTCGGCGATCCCGCCTGCCTGCCCATGCACTTCGTGTCCCGCGCGGCGCGAGAGGCCGGCATCAAGGTCGTGCTCGTGGGCGAGGGCAGCGACGAGGTCTTCTGCGGCTACCCGGACTTCCCCGCCCTGCTCCGCACCTTCAACGGCCGCTGGTCGCTCCTCAGGAAGATGCCGCGCTTCGTGCGGCGCGCGGTGAAGGCGGGGGCCGAGCTGGCCGGCGCGCCCGGCGGGCGCGTCGACGTCCTGCGCCGGGCCGCCGACGGCGAGCCGCTCTACATGGGCCTCGACGTGGTGTTCTTCGACTGGGAGAAGGCCCGCCTCTACACGGAGGAGGGGCGGCGCGCCATGCCGCACAAGGCGGCGGACACCGTGGGTGGCTACTACGCCGAGATCCTCGGGCGCCGCCCGGGCGCCGACTTCAGCCAGCAGATGTCGTACGTCGAGCTGCGGAACCGCCTCCCCGAGCTGCTCCTCATGCGCGTGGACAAGTTCTCCATGGCGCACTCGCTCGAGGCGCGCGCGCCGTTCCTCGACCACGAGCTCGCGGCCTACGCCCTGTCCCTGCCGGCGTCCATGAAGATGAACGGGACGCGCACCAAGACGGTCCTCAAGGACGCCGCGCACGCCTGGCTCCCCGCCGACGTGGTGGAGCGGAAGAAGCAGGGGTTCCGCGTGCCGCTCCCCGCCTGGCTCCGCGGCGAGCTGGCCGGCTGGGCCGAGGACGTCCTGCGCCGCTCGCCCCTCCGTCGCCTCGGGCTCCTCGACTTCGACTACGTCCTCGACCTCTGGCGCATCCACCGCGAGGGGCGGGCCGATCACTCCTTCGATCTGTGGTGCCTCATCAACCTGTCGGGCTGGTACGAGCGCTGGTTCGCGCCATGAACGAGCAGCCCGCGGCGCCGAAGAACGTCCTGTACGTGATGGACACGCTGGGCGTCTCCGGACGCACCAAGGGCTACATCGATCTCGCGCTGCACCTCGATCCGCGCCGCTACCGTCCCGTCTTCTGCTCGCTGGGAGAGGAGCAGAGCCCGCTCGTCGATCGGCTGCGGGAGCGCTCGGTCCCCGTCGAGCTCGCGCCGGTGCCCGCGGGGCTCCGCCCGGACGCGGTGTGGAAGCTCGGCGCCCTGATGCGGCGCCACCGCGTGAAGGTGGTCCACGCCATCAATCCGCGTCCCCTGCTGTACGCCGGGATCGCGGCGAGGCTCCTCGGCATCCGCTCCACCGTGGGCTCCCTGAGCGCCTTCGCCTGCCAGGTGCCGGACCGCGAGTACGCGTTCCTCCCGCAGGAGCTCGTGAACCGCGGGCGCCGCCAGGCGCTGCGCAACCAGCTCGCCTGCGGCCTCATGCGGAACGTGGTGGCGGTGTCCGACGAGCTGGGAGAGCGGTTCTGCCGGTTCACCGCCGACGCCGCGGCCCCCTTCGGCGCCTACGGCTACGAGGCGCTGCGCCGGAAGATGCGCGCCATCGCCTACGGGATCGACCTCGCCGCCTACGAGGCCGTCCGGGCCGAGGACGTCGCGGCGCTGCGGGCCCGGGTCGGCGCGGAGCGCGACACCGTGCTCGTGGGGAGCGTGGGCCGGCTCATCGAGCAGAAGGACTACCCGACGCAGCTCCGCGCCTTCGCCCTGGCGGCCAGGGCCGAGCCGCGGCTGCGCATGGTCCTCGCCGGCGACGGCCCCCTCCGCTCCGCCATCGAGGCGCAGTGCGCCGAGCTGGGCATCGCCGATCGCGTCGTCCTCCTGGGGAGCTGGAGCCGCGTGCCGGAGCTCCTCCGCGCGCTCGACGTGTTCGTGATCGCGTCCAAGTTCGAGCCCTACGGCGTCGCCCTCCTCGAGGCGAAGTGCGCGGGGGCCGCCATCGTGGCCACGGCCGTGAACGAGATCCCGACGATCGTGGAGGACGACGTGAGCGGCCTGCTCGTTCCGCCCGAGCAGCCCGGGGCCATGGCCCGGGCCTTCGGGCGCCTCGTGGCGGACGCCGCCCTTCGCCGCTCCCTCGGCAAGAACGCCCTCGCGGACGCGAAGCGAAGGCACAGCATCGAAGCGGTCGCCGGCGCCTACCAGGCGCTCTACGACGGACCCCGTTCCTAGCGAGCCCGAGCCCCCATGTCTGCCATCTGCGGAATGATCGGAAACTACGCGCGGCGACCGACCGCGGAGAAGCACCTCTCGGCCATGCTCGAGGCGCTGGCCTTCCGCGCGCCCGACGGCGCCGCCACCTGGGCCGATCCGGGCGGCGAGGCGCGGCTGGGCTTCCGCTGGCTGCGGACGCGGCCGGGCGAGGAGAGCCCCGGCATCCCGATGGCCCGCGACGGCAACCTGGTCATGGCCTGCGACGGCCACGCCTTCGGGGACGACGGCGCCCAGGGCGTGGCGCCGCTCCTGGAGCGGTTCGCGGCCCGCGGCCCCGAGGGATGGCACGACCTCGACGCGCAGTTCGCCCTCGCCATCTGGGAGCGGGAGCGCCGCCGCCTCACCCTGGCGCGCGACCCGCTGGGCGTCCGCTTCCTCTATTACTGGGCCTCCGCCGACGGCGCGATCTTCGCCTCGGAGATCAAGGCGCTGCTCCGGCATCCCGCGGTGACGCGCGGCTACGACGAGATCGCGGTGGTCCAGTTCCTCACCTTCCTCACCGCGCCGGGGCCGCGCACGCTCTTCGCCGGCGTCCGCCGCGTTCCCGCGGGGTGCGCGGTCGAGCTCGCCCCGGACGGCGCCGCCCGGGAGCGCCGCTACTGGGACCTGCTCGACGCCCCGGTGGAGGAGCGGGACGACGAGGGCTTCTACGTGGAGCGCACGCGCGAGCTGCACCAGGCGGCGGTGCGGCGGCGCGGCGTGCCCGGGCCCATGGGCGCGCTCCTCTCCGGCGGCAACGACTCGAGCGCCAACGTGAGCCTGCTGGCGCGCAACGGAGCCGCGCCGCTCCACACCTTCACGGTGGGCCTGGCCGAGTTCGAGGGCGACACGAAGTACAACGACCTCTACTACGCCCGCAAGGTCGCGCAGGAGGCCAGGACGCAGCACCACGACGCGCTCCTGTCGACGGACGAGTTCCTCGCGGCCATCCCGGAGACCATCGAGGCGCAGGACGACCTCGTCTCCGAGCCGTCGAGCGTCTTCCTCTTCCAGGCGCTGCGCATGGCCAAGGCGCAGGGCGTCCGGGTGGTGGTCACCGGCGAGGCCAACGACGAGCTGTGCTGCGGCCACGGCGGCATGGTGGAGATCCGCCAGGGCTACTACGCGCGGTGGCAGCGGCTCATGCGCCTGCCCCGGCCGCTGCGCCGGGCGGCGGCGACGCTGGCGCCGCTCCTCTCGCCCCGGCGCCGGGACGTGCTGCGCCGCGCCGCCGACGAGAGCGAGTACTTCTGGAGCTACGAGGTGGCGTGGCCCGAGAGCGAGCTCGGCGGGCTCGTCCCCGCGGACCTGTGGGAGCGCTGCAAGCCGGAGCTGCCGGACACCATCGTGGCCCGCAACCGCAGGCGCGTCGACGCGAGCCCCCACGGCCGGCGCGATTACTTGAACTACATGATCTATGCGATGATGCAGGACAACTACTTCGGGAACCTGATGCTCTCGAAGCTCGACCTGCTCTCGTCGCGGCTGGGGCTCGAGTCGCGCTGCCCGTACACCGCGCCGGCCTATGCACACTGGGTGTACAACGTCCCGTCCTCGTTCAAGTGGCGCAATGGCTGGGTGAAGTACTTCTTCAAGAAGTCCATCGAGGGCGTGCTGCCGAGCGACATCATCTACCGGCCCAAGCAGGGGTTCCGCACGCCGGTCCAGGAGCTGTTCGCGGGGCGGCTGGCCGACTGGGCGCGCCCGGTGCTCCTCGAGGGCGGATTCACGAAGCGTGGAATCCTGCGCCGGGCGACCCTCGCCGATCTGCTGGAGCGCCACAGGAGGCGGGAGCGCGACTACAGCAACAAGCTGTGGACCGCCATGGTGCTGAACCTGTGGCACGACCGCTGGGTGAGCTGATCATGACGGGCCGGATGTCTCCCGGGCGCGTCCTCGCGGCCGCCGTCGCCGCCTGCATGGGCATGGCGGGATGCATCTTCTACCTGAACCCGCGGTGCGACGACGCCATCCTGAACGGCCACGAGACCGACGTGGACTGCGGAGGGACCTGCCCGGCGCGCTGCGCACTGGGCCGCGGGTGCGGCTCCGCGGCGGACTGCAAGAGCGGCAACTGCGTCTCCGGCATGTGCGTGCCCATGCCCTGCGTGAACGGCGTCCAGGACGGCGCCGAGACCGACGTGGACTGCGGCGGCGGCACGTGCCGCAAGTGCTCGGGCGGCCGGCACTGCCTCTCGGGCTCCGACTGCTTCGACGGCAAGTGCGACCCGGGCACGAGCACCTGCTCCTCCCTGCGGACCGTGTCGTTCGCGGACGCCGTCTCGTACGGATCGGGGCTCAAGACGTACGTCCTCGCGTCCGGCGATCTCGACGGCGACGGGCTCGTCGACCTGGTGGCGGCGAACGAGGAGGAGGACTCGATCACGGTGTTCCTCGGCCTGGGCGACGGGACCTTCCAGCGCGTCTCGGCCACGAACTTCCCCACGGGCGCCTATCCGACCGGTCTCGCCATCGCGGACTTCGACGGCGACGGCATCCCCGACGTCGTGACCGCCAACTACCACGGCGAGTCGGTGAGCGTGCTCTTCGGGGCGGGAGACGGCACGCTCGGCGCGGCGAGCACCTATCCGACGGAGGCCGGATCCCAGACGTCGAACCTGGCGCTGGGCGATCTGAACGGCGACGGCTGGCTCGACGTCGTGGCGACCAACCCGGCCACCGGCTCGGTGTCGGTCTTCCTCGGCCGGCCCGGCGGCGCGCTCGACCCGTCGATCAACCTCCCCGTGGCGAATCGGCGCTCCGCGCCGTTCTCGGCGGCCATCGGCGACTTCGACGGCGACGGCAAGGGCGACGTGGCCATCGCCGACATGGTGAACCTCTCCATCGTGGTGCGGCTGGGAAAGGGCGACGGCACCTTCGCCCCCGAGGTCGCCTTCCCCGAGGGCGGCGTGCCGCCCTACAACTGCATCGCCTGGGACGTGAACCTCGACGGCGTGCTCGACGTCGTCTGCGCCAATCGCCAGAGCGACGACGTGAGCGTGCTCCTCGGCGCCGGCGACGGGACGTTCGGCGATCCCATCGTGTCGAGCGTGCGCGTCGGCCCCTGCGCCTCCCTGCCGTGCGCCGGACCCTATTCGGTCGCCGTCGCGGACTTCAACCTGGACGGCGTCCCCGACGTGGTGACGGCGAACTTCCTGAGCGGCACCGCCAGCGTCCTCATCGGGATCGGCGACGGCCGCTTCGAGGCGCCCATCGACGCCGGCAAGACCGGAGCCTTCTCCTACGGCGTGGCCACCGGCGACTTCGATCGAAACGGCAAGCCGGACTTCGCGGTCTGCAACGCCATCGACAGCGACGTGGCCGTGAAGCTCAGCACGTCGTTCTGACGTCCCGACCTCAGCGCAGGCGCTCGCGCAGCGCCCGCCACAGCGCGGCGGCGAGGACCCGCCCCGCGGGCCCGTCGGCCCGCGAGCCCCGGCGCAGGATGCGCCACAGGAGCCCCAGGTCGCGCGCGTACATCGCGCGCAGGGCCATGTCGACGTGGATCTCGCGCATCACGGCGCGGCCGCGCTTCTGATCCCGGAAGAGCGGGGCGAACCCGCGATAGACCCGCTCGGCCTCGTCCCAGAAGACCGCGATGTTGCGCGACACGCCGTCCTTCTGGATGCGCCGGACGAAGAGCGGCTCCGGCACCGAGTAGAACTTCCCGTGGCTGAAGCAGAACCGCATGAAGAGATCGAGGTCCTGGCAGCAGCGCAGGGTGGGATCGAAGAGCCCGCACTCGAGCAGGACCTGCCTCTGCATCAGGACCGCCGAGGGGAAGATGGGGCACGGGAAGTCGAGGAAGTCGTCGAAGGTGATCTCGCCCTTGGGGTGCACGATCTCGCGGCCGTCGAGCCTCACGTTCACCATGCCGCAGTGGATGGCCACGCAGTCGGGGTTCGCCCGGACGGCCGCCGCCTGCAGCTCCAGCTTCCTCGGCTCCCACAGGTCGTCGCAATCGAGGAAGGCGATCCAGTCGCCGCGGGCTCGGGCGACGCCGGCGTTCCGGGCCACCGACACGCCGCGGTTCCTGGGGAAGTGGATGACGGTGCAGCCGTGCGCCGCGCGATCGAGGGCCTCGGCCTCCTCGGGGCGCGAGCCGTCGTCGACCACGATGATCTCCAGCGGGGCGAGCGTCTGCGCGCGGACCGAGTCCAGCGCCTCGGCGATCGTGCGCGAGCCGTTGTAGTAGGGGATCACGGCGGAGATCGAGAGGGTCATCTTCCTCCCCGAGCGATCAACGTCCACCTCGCCACAGCGCGGAGCGGACGAGCCCGAGCAGCTCCCGCGAGGTCGAGCGGAAGAGCACGAACGCGCCCGCCAGGTACACGAGGCCGCCGAGCGACACCTCGGCGGCGAGCCGCCGGGCCGGCGCGAGGCCCTGGAGCTCGGGCCGCGCGGCCAGGATCGCCCCCACCATGGCGAGGCAGGCGAGGAGCGGGCCCACCAGCGGGCGGAGCAGGCTCGACACCCGAGCGCCGTCGAGCCGCTGCGCGATCCACGTCGCCGCGAGCGTGCGCAGCACGAACACCGAGCCGACCGAGATGCACGTCCAGGTGGTGCTGATGCGACCGATGGTGGGGATGGCGAGCACGATGGCGCCCAGGCTCAGCCACTCCAGCCAGAGCACGACGCCCGGGCGCTGGCCGGCGTAGAAGTAGCCGACGAGGACGTGCGCCATGGGCCGCGTCGCGGAGAGCACCGAGAGGAGCATCAGCATCGTGCCCACGCCGGCCCAGCGGCGGTCGAAGAACGTCTCCACCACCGTCTGCGAGACGGCGCCGAGCCCGAAGGCGAGCGGAAACATGATGACCGAGATCATGGTGCACGCCTGCACGAGGGCGTCGGCCCGCTTCTCCCGGTTCACGTGCGGGAAGGAGGCGGTGATGACGTCGGTCATCTGCTCGCCGATCGCCACGGCGGGGGTGTCGGCCAGGTTGTACGCGTAGTTGTAGGCCCCCATCGCCGCCGGGCCGAAGTACCGGCTCACGAGCAGGTTGTCCCAGCGCCGCATGGCGAAGGCGGCGATGGAGGTCGCGGAGACGTTCACGCCGTAGACGATGATCCGCGCCAGCGTGGCGAGGCGCAAGCGGTGGGGCTCGAGCCACTCGCGCCATCCCACCGACGGCGTGATGAGCGCGAATCGGACGGCCGAGCGCGCCACGTTTCCCCAGGCGATGGCCATCGCCCCGAATCCGAGCGCGGCCAGGAGGAGCGAGACGCAGGTGTAGGCCAGCTCGCCGAGCGCCCGGGCCGTCGAGACCCAGCCGAAGCGGAGCTGGCGCACCGCCATGCGCTCCGGCACGTACCCGACGCGGTCGAGGAGGCCGGAGACGAGGAGGAGCGGGACGAAGTGCCGGAGGCTCGGCGCGCCGAACCACGCTCCCAGCGGGCCGCTCAGCCCGAAGGCGAGGGCGAACGCGGCGAGGCCGACCGCGAGGAACCAGAACGTCGCGTGAAAGGCGTCGGCGCGCGTGACGTCCCGGTTCGTCACGAGGTAGATCCCGACGCCGAAGGTGGTCATGCTGCTCGCCGTCAGGACCACGATCACCGCGGCCGAGACCTCCCCGTAGTCGGAGGGGGCGAGGTACCGCGCCAGGAGGAGCGTGCCCACGAGCCCCACGACGCGGGCGCCGAGGCTCGTCGGCAAGGTCCACGCCATCCCGCGGACCGCTCGCCGCGTGACGCTGGCGCGGTCCGGATCGCGCTGCTCGGTCATGCCGTCCGGTCGGCGCGGCGGACCGGCGGCTCCTCCTCCGCCGCCGGCCGGATGTCCTTCACGGCCGCCTCGGGCGAGGCGACCAGGGCAGGGAGGTCCCCGCCCGCCGCCCGGCGGATCCCCTCGACCACGCCGACCCGCGGCTGCCACCCGAGGAGCTCGCGGGCGTTCTCCGAGACGAACCCCACGCGCGCCAGGGCGGACTTGAGGCGGTAGGCCGACACCGGCGACTTCCGCCCCAGCGCCGCCAGGATGGGCTCCGACAGCCTGCCGGTGGCGAAGACCAGCGCCCGCGGCAGGCGCAGGACCTTGGCGCCCCCGGGCAGGGCCACGGCGAGCGCCTCGTTCTGCGTGAGCGCGTGGGGATCGACGAGCTGGATGACCTCGCCGTTCTCGAGCGGCCCCCGCAGCGCGGCGACGATGGCATCGACGACGTCGTCGATGTACACGAGCGGCAGGCGCAGGCGCCCGTCGCCGAGGACGAGCCAGCGCGCCCCCACCCGGCGCGCCACGGCCGGCGTGAGGAGCGGCAGCCGGCCGCCGAAGATCTGGCCCGGCCGCAGGATGACCGCGGGGAGGGCGTGATCCGCGACCGCGGCGCGAACGATCTTCTCGGCCTCGAGCTTGGCGCGCGTGTAGTGCCCGCGCTCGAGCGGGCGCGGCTCGTAGGGCGAGCTCTCGGACAGGACGCCGCGGTCTCCGCCCGCCCAGTCGTTCACCGACATGGAGGAGATGTGGACGAGCTTCCTCACGCCGTGGCGCCGGCAGGCGTCGACGACGTTCCGGGTCCCCACCACGGTGGCGCGCTCGTGCTCCTCCCATCCGCCCTTCATGGCCGCGCCGACGTGGACCACCGTGCGCGCCCCGCTCACGGCCCGGTCGACCGCGTCGGGATCGCCGAGGTCGCCGAGCGCCACGTCGACGCCGGCGGGGAGCCCCTCGGGCAGCCGGCGCACGAAGGCGCGCACCCTGCCCTCCTGGGCGAGCGTCTTCATGAGTCGCTCGCCGAGCGCGCCGGACGCGCCCGTGACGAGGACGTCCGCCGTCTCGGAGCGCGGCAGGCGGGCCACGCGGGCGGCGAACTCCGCCTCGGCGGCGCCGGCCACCTCCTCGACCCAGCGCACCGTGGTGGTCGCCTCGGCCAGCTCCACCGGAACGGGCCGCGCGCCGTCGAGCGCCTCGTAGAAGGCGCGCACGAAGCCGTGGAGCCCCTGGTACGGCTTCACGGCCCGGAGGACGAACTTGACGACGCCCTTCGCCACCTCGACGAGCGGCCGGAGGGAGTCGGTCAAGGCGTTGACCACGCGCTCGACGGCCTTGGGCAGCGGCATCGACATCCGCCGCGCCAGGAACAGGAGGAAGAGATCGATGCGCAGGACGCCGCGCGTGCCCTGCACGATGACCTGGCTCTGCATGGGCTTCACGTTCCAGGAGAGCTGGAACTGGCCCAGGCCGTCGCGGCAGCGCACGAGGGCCCGCCACTCGTCGTAGGCGAGGTTCGGGTCCCCGCCCCGCGACTCCCACGTGGCGTGGACGCCCTCGATGGGCCCGAGGAAGGCCTGGAGCAGGTAGAGCGCGTGCACGCCCAGATCGCGGAAGGGATAGGCCGCCGAGCGGTAGTGCGGCGGCAAGGGACCGCCGCGGTAGGGCGGGTAGGCCGAGCCGCGCAGGATGTCGACGGAGACGATCCGGCCGAGCTTGCCCGAGCGCACGATCTGGAGCGCGCGGACGATCTGGGGATCGAAGAGCAGCGAGTGATCGACCGAGACGACGAGGCCCTTCCTCTCGGCCACGGCCCGGACGCGCTCGCAGTCCTCGACGCGCGTGGCGAGCGGCTTCTCGACGAGGACGTGGCAGCCGAGCTCGAGCGCGGCGATGGCCACCTGGGCGTGCGACTCGGGCGGCGTCAGGACGTGGATCACGTCCGCGCCCGCCTCGCGCAGCGCGGCGAGCGACGGGAAGCTCCTCGTCCCCATCCGCTCGGCGAAGGCGCGCGCCCGCTCGGCGTCGAGGTCCGTCACGCCGACGAGCTCGATCCCCGGGGTGCCGCGGAGCGCGGCCACGTGGTGCTCCGCGATCGATCCGGTCCCTACCAGTCCCACATGGTGCATGGATGCGAACCTCACCAGCCCAGCTTGGCGCCGGTATAGCCTATGAGCGCGAAGAGGAGAGCCCCGTCGACGGCCGCCACGACCCCCAGGTCGCGGACGCCGAACCCCACCTTGAACCCCGGCTCGTGCCGCCGGATGGCGTGATATAGCACGCCGGTCAGGCCGACGTAGATCCACAGCACGTCCTTGTACGAGTACGAGAGGAAGAAGCTCCCCACGGCCAGGCCCGCCGTCGAGGCGAGGAGCGCGATGGCCCAGGAGCGGCTGACCGGCGGCAGGTGCGCGCGCAGGGCCTGGATCGGGATCTTCATCGCGAGGTAGACGATCGAGGTCCAGAGCAGCATCCCCGGCAGGCCCAGCTCGGCGGCCGAGAGGATGAAGCTGTTGTGCGCGGTGAGGTAGTGGTGCTCGTTGAACTGGGCGAAGCCCACGCCGAACCCGGGCGAGCGCAGGATGAGGTGCAGCCCCACCCACCAGCACTCGAGCCGCTCCAGGGTGGAGACCTCGCCGCCCTCTCGCCCGCCGAAGAAGAGGAGCGGCAGGGCCAGCAGGGCGCCGATGGCGAGGCCGCGCTTCACGCCCAGGCGGCGGACGAAGTAGATGCCGAGCACGGTCACGAACACGAGCTGGCCGCCGCGGGACTGCGTGAAGTAGGCGCAGAGGCCCACGGCGGCGACCGTGAGCGCCACGACGACGGCGCGCGCCGGCGAGCGGCGCCGATCGAGGAACGCGAACGCGAAGGGGACGGCGATGCCGAGGGCGAGCGACAGCTCGTTCGGATCCTGGAGCGTGCCCCGGTAGCGGACCCGGCCGTGGTCCGATTGCGTGCCGAGGAGGCCGACCTTCTCGCAGACGTAGTCGGCCCCGGGCTCGGCGGTGTCGTCGTCGCAGACGGCGCGATTTCCCTCGTCGCACGGGCGGCCGTCGTAGAGGTAGACGATCTGCCCCGCGCGCGCCGCGATGCGGTGGCAGCCGTACGAGGCGAGCCCCTGGTGGACGCCGATGGCCGCGAGCCCCAGGCAGATGACGAGCAGCAGCGCGCAGAGCACCTGGAGGCTGCGGAAGCTCTGGATGCCGTGCGCCACCGCGGCGTAGATGGCGATGGGGACGAGGAGCGACTGGGCGCGCATGCCGAGCTGGTCCGGGGCGCGGACCATCACGGTGACGAGGCACCAGAGGAAGAGGAGGACGGCGAGCACGAGGTGCGGCGCCGGGTCCCGCCGCGACAGCCCGAGCCGCAGGTCGAGGACGAAGCCGAGCACGGCCAGGCCGGTCGCGATGTGGAGGAGCGGCACGGCGTACAGGAACGGGAAGTACTCCTGCGGCCGCACGTAGTCGACGAAGATCAGCGCCAGCAGGCCTGGCAGCGCGAACATGCTAGCGAACCGCCACGGGGGGCGGCGGGACGACGTGATCGCGGTAGGCGGACGGATCCCCGCTCGCGCCCCCCATCGCCGCCATCGCGACGTTGTACATCTCACGGGCCGTGACGTAGTGGAGGATCCAGCGCCGCCCGTCGTTGTAGCGCGCACGGAGGTACTCGTGCAGCCGGCGGCCCTCGGGACCGAGGAGCAGCGTCGCGTTCTTCTCCGGCGCGCCGTGGGTGTGGACCTTCACGAACACCCACTCCGGCCGTCCCTCCACGTGGACGTCCTGCGAGACCCAGGTGTCGACGCGATCCGGCGAGGGGGGATCGCCGGCCTGGAGCGCGGCGGACTCGATGCGCAGCGCCGCCCGGCCGGGGCGGCGCGCCAGCGCGATGGGCCCCTGGATGAAGAGCAGCCGATCGCGCCGGACCGAGCCCACGCGCGCGCGCTCCCCGCGGTCGTAGGAGCGCCGGCGCGCGAGGTCGCCCACCGGCCAGTAGATGCGGTTCACGATGCCGGGCTGGGTCTCGTCCGGCGCGGACGGGAAGGTGAAGTCCGCATAGCACCCGGAGTCGAAGAGGATGGGGAGCTCCGAGTCCACGCCGCACCAGCGTCCGTCGCGGCGGGCGTTGGCGAGGCACCAGTTGCCGTGGATGAAGGCCCAGCGCGGCCGGCCCTCGCCGTCCTTCGAGATGTGGCCGTGGCGGCCGAAGTTCGAGAGCAGCTCGTCGAGGCCGCGGCGCAGCCCGGCCGCGGTGTCCGCGTCGTGGTGCAGGTGCACCTCGACCTCGCCGAGCCCGCGGCGAGCGAGCGCCGCGAGCGGCTCCAGGTACTCGGGCGCGTACTGCTCCCCCGGAAAGAAGAAGCTGTGCCGCGGCGGCCGGCCCTCGGCGTCCCGGAACTCCCCGAACGTCGCGGGGTATCGCTCGGCCCAGGCGCGCACCCGGTCGCGGCCCACCGCGGGCGAGGCGTCGTTCCAGAGCGGCTCGTAGTGGTCGCACACCGCGAAGAGGAGGTGGCGCGGGCCGTCCCGGCCCGGCCGGACCGCACGCCTCGCCACGTCGAGCGCGTACGCGCCGAGCCAGGTGTGCAGGTTCTTCGATCGAAGACGCGAGAGCACGGGGGATCCTGATCTCACATCCCGGTCAGGAGGACGCCGAGGCAGCGCGCCGCAGGGAGGTCCCGCAGCCCGCGCTCGATGCGGCGCACCGTGGTCCGCCCGCTGCGCGCCACCAGGGCCACCGCCTCGAGCAGCTCGCAGGCGGTGAGCTGCTCGCCGCGGTGGTCGAAGCCGGTGAGGTCGAAGACCAGGTGGTCGAAGACGTTCCCCTCCGCCGCGAGGATGCCTCGCACGTGCTGGAGCGCCGCCCCCGCCCCGCCGGCGCGCGGTGCGAGCACGGCCAGGTCGTCGCGGAGCCAGCTCGTGACGAGGCCCGTCCCGCCCTCCGCTGCGGCCTCGCCGGCGACGGACGCCCCCGCCCAGCTCCCCTGCGCGTCGACCACGCCGACGGGCCGTGCGCTCCTCCCCGCGAGCGCGCCCCCGAGGTGGATGGCCACGGCGGGCACGGCCACGTCGTCGTCCGCGGGGACGAGGCCGACCGTGCGCGCGCGCTTCTCGCGCAGCCGGCGCGCCAGGCCTGCGCACTCGGCGCCCAGGGACGGCCACTCGTCGCCCGCCATGAGCCAGATGCCCGCCGCGCGGAGCGTCTCGTGAATGCTGGGCATCCCGGTTCCCACCCGACCCCGCCTCAGGTCCCGAGCAGCACGACGCCGAGGAGCTTGCCGGCCCCCACCTGATCGACCGCCTTGCGCAGGGACCGCACGCGCGACGCGCCGGCCCGAAGCGACACGATCATGCCGTCGACGCATTCCTCGATGAGGTTCACGTCCGCGCTGTCCAGGATGGGCGGCCCGTCGATGATGATGGTGTCGTATCCGGCCTGCAGGTCGTCGAGGCAGAGCGCCAGCGCGCGCCCGTCGAGCATGGGGCGCGTCTCGGTGTCGGGCGAGACCGCGGCCACGTGGAGCCAGGGGGCGACGGTCTCGACCACGACCCACGGCTCCTCCGTGGGGAGGGCGCGGTGGATCTCGAACTGCTGGGTGAGGCAGATGGGCGGCCGGAAGCCGAGCAGGCGCGCCAGGCAGGGGCTGCGGAAGTTCGCCTCGAGCAGGAGGACGCGCGCGAGCCCCGTCTCGCCCATGGCGAGCGCCAGGTTGACGGCGGTGAGGGTCTTCCCCTCGCCGGCATCGGGGCTCGTGACCACGATGGTCTTCGCGCCCCTGCGCTCGGTGAGGCGGTGGCGCAGGACGCGGAAGCTCGCCGCGGCGGCCGAGTCGGGCGGCCCGAGCATGACCAGGCGCCCGTCCGCCGGGGCCGAGGCGACGCGATGGATGCGGACGAAGTCCGAGAAGTCGCTCTCGAAGGAGAAGAACGTCGTGGCGGGCAGGTTCGCGGCCCCGTTCGGCTCCGCCACGTGCGCGGGGAGCGCGAGGGCCGCGCCCTGGGCCGCCTTCGGCGATTCGGGCACGGGGCCCGGCGCGACGGCCCGGGCCCCCTCGGCGCCGGAACGGGCGCCGGCGACCGGGTCCTCGCCCGAGGACGCGAGCATCACCCTGGGCTTGGCGATCCGCTGGACCGGGACCACGGCGGGCAGGGACCTTCCGCCGGCGAGCGCCAGGGCTCCCGGACGCGGGGCCGCCGCCGGCGCGTTCCCGGCGACCTGCAGGCTCGCCGCGGGGACCTCGGTCAGCACGGGGGCGATCCCGAGCCGCTCGAGGTCGATCGCGTCGTAGATGACGTCCTCGAACAGCGCCAGGGCCAGCGCCACGGCGAAGGCGAGGGCGAGCGCCGCAGCGAGGCCGGCCAGGATCTTCTTCGAGAAGGAGAGCCCGATGGGATGCGCCGGCAGGAAGGCCGGGTCGATGACGATGATCTGGGCCGTCTGCCCGCTCGTGAGCATGCTCGCCGTCATCGACGCCATGAACTGCTGGGAGTCGAGCTGCTGGAGGCGCTCGCGCGCCTCGGCGACCTCGCGGACGAGCCGTGCCCATTCGGTCTCGACGGCCACGATGCGCTTCGCGGCGTCGCTGCTCTCGACCAGATCGGCCTTGGCGTCCTTGGCCTGGGGGTGGTCGCGCTCGTAGGCGGCGATGTCCTTCTCCACCCGCGCCAGGCGATCCCGGAGCACGTCCATGGGGACGGGCCGCTGGGTCGCCTCGAGCGCCTCGGCGGCGCGCCGGTACGCCTCCTCGGCCGACGCGACCACGGCCTTGGCCATCCGCACGTCGGGGTGCTGCTCGGTGAAGCGGGCGCGCCGGTCCGCCAGCTCGCGCTGCGCCGCCGCCAGCTTGGCCTCGGCCTCGTTCTTGGCCGAGTGCAGGGACGGCTCCTGCGGGGGGGAGAGGACCTGTCCCGGCGAGCGGAGCTGGCGCCTGAGCCGCTGCTCCTCGCGGCGGAGGGCCCCGATGGCGCTGTCGTCCCTCGCCGGCCCGGCGCCCTCCCCGGCTCTCCTCCTCGCGCGCAGCGTCACGCCCACCGCCGTGCCCTGCTCCTGCGCGAACTCCGGGTGCCTGGCGAGGAAGCGGAGCTGCTCGGCCTCCTTCGCGGCCAGCTCGTCCGCCTTGCGCTTCTTCTCGGCGTCGAGGAACTCCCTCGCCACCTCCGCCTGCTGCGAGCGCAGCCTCGAGTTCTGGCCGATGAGCACGTCCGTGAGCGTGGCGGTCACCCGCTGCGCCTCGGCGGGTGTCCTGCCGGTGAAGGAGATGACGAAGACGTCGCCGTCCGCGAACTTGAAGTTCGTGGCGTTCCGCATCTCCTCGACGGCATCGGCGGCGCGGCCCGCCTGGACCAGCTCCGGGTAGAGGCCGAGCTCCTCGACGACCTTCGCGAGCTGCACGCGCGCGAGCAGCACGTCCTTGAGGCGCTGCCCCACGCGGCGCGGGCTCGCCCCCTCGCTCGTGGCCCACTGCAGGCCCTCCCGGTAGTAGACGACCGCCTCGGACCGGTAGTGCCTGGGCAGGAGGGCGACGGCGACCACCGCGACCGCGGCCGCGGCGGCGAACGTGACGAGGCCGGCCCGCCAGAACCGGACCGCGCGCCGCGCCAGCCGGAGGGCGGGCTCGAGGACGTCGCTCGGGTGCGGCGTCTGGGCGGAAGCGCTCATGGCCCCCAGGCACGGCCGGCCGGCGCGCGCGCGCGATACGAGCCCGCGTCGTCGCCAGGGAATCGAGGAAGCGCTCCGAACAGCGGCAGGCCCCACGCCGCCAGGTCCTGCGGGGCGTAGATCCGGTCGTCGAACGCGCCCACCACGGTGGCCGTGACGGTGAGCACCGCCCCGAAGATCAGCGCCGCGCGGAGCGCCAGCTCCACGGCGGTGAGCCTGGGCGCGAAGGTGGCCACGCGCTCGTCCACGAACTCGAACCTCATCCCGAGCCGCTCCTCCTCCTTGGCCGCGTTGAAGGCGACGGCGGCGGCCCGCTTCTCCAGCGCGAGCTCCTGCTCGAGGGCGCCCTTCGCCTCGGCCTGGAGCACCGCGAGGCGCGCCCGGGCGCCGATGGCGGCCCGCTCGTCCGACCCGGCCGCCTCGAGCGCGAGCCGGGCGATGAGGTCCTGCAGGGTCCTCGTCCGCGAACGGGCATGCTCGAGCTGCGCGCGGAACATCTCGCGCGCCTCCTGGAGACGCCCGCGGCGCTGCACCTCCTGGTCGAGCAGGATGGCGTCGCCGATCTCGCGCAGGATGACCCGCACCTGTTCCTCGTCGGGGCCGGAGAGGGAGATCCGCACCTCCGCCGAGCGCGGATCCTCCCCGGGGCTCCGGGGGTAGATGAAGTAGTTCCGGTCGACGGAGATCTCGATGCTCGCGCGGAACTCGTCGATGGCCGCTGCGCGATCGCGCGCCAGCCACCCCTCCGACCAGTGGTACTTCCTCATGATCTGCTCGAGCTGCGTTCGTGACAGCGCCACGTTCGCGATGTGCTGCCGGATGTCCGAGGGCGGCCGGAGCCCGTGGCCCACGTCGCCGAGGTCTCCCTCCTCCAGGCGGAAGTAGAGCGTGGCCTCGTGCGTCGGATGCTTGAGCCAGCGGAGGACGGTGGCGCCTCCGGTCGCGAGCAGCGCCACGACGAGGATGGGGGTGCGGCGGCGCAGCGCGCGGGCCAGGACCAGGCGCGCGACCGACCCGAGCCGCGGCTCGTCGGAGATCCAGGTCCCGTCGGAGATGGGAGCGGTGGAGCTCAAGCCAGGGCCTTCCGGAGCGATGCCTCGAGGCGGCGCGCGCTCTCGCCCCAGCCGTGCCGCGCCCCTGCGCGCGCCACGAGCTCGGGCGAATAGACCGCGTCGGCGGCGCGGTCCAGCGCTTCCGCCAGGAGCGCGGGGTTGCGGGGCGGCACGAGCTCGCCCAGCTCGGGCCCGGCGACGAGATCCGGCGTCCCGCCCACGTCCGTCGCCACCACGCGACGCCCGCAGGCGAGGGCCTCGAGGACGACGTTGGGAGCTCCCTCGGCCCAGCTCGGCAGGACGAGCGCGTCGCACGCGCCCATCCAGCGGGGCACCTCCTCGAGCGGGCGCGCCCCGGCCACGACGACGCGATCGCCGAGCGAGCCGGCGGCCTGCTCGCACGCCGCGCGCGCTGCCCCGTCGCCCACGATGACGAGCCGGACGTCCGGGCGGCGGCGGGCCAGGAGCGAGAAGGCCTCCAGGAGATCGAGCACGCCCTTCGCCTCCTCGAGGCGGCCGACGTAGAGGAGCCAGCGGCGCGCGTCGCCGCCGTGGCCGAGCCCGGCCCGCGCCTCGTCGCGACCGCGCGGGTGGAAGAGCTCCCCGTCGACGCCGTTGCCCACGACGTCGATGCGATCGCGCGGGACGCCGAAGGACGCCACCACGTCGGCGAGCGGCCTCGACACCGCCACCACGCGGCTCGCCCGGGGCAGCGCGTCGCGGAGGCTGCGCGCCACGTCCGGCATCCTCGCCACGACGTTCATGTCCGAGCCGTGGACCTTGACCACGGCGGGCACGCCGAGGATCCGCGCCAGCGCGACCCCGGCGACGCCGTCGGGGAACGCCCAGGACGCGAGGAGGACGTCGTAGCGGCCGCGCCGCCGCCGGGCCTCGCGCGCGAGCGACGCCGCGTAGAGCGTCCCCGCGGCGCGGCGGCCCACGCGCGGCAGGTGCAGGTAGCGCGGGTGCTCCACATCGAGCCCGTCGATGGACTCGCTCCGGGGGATGCCCGCGAAGCGGCCGGCCAGCGACCAGCGAGCGAACAGGCGCGCGCCGGGGAACCACGGCACCGACGCGAGCACGTCCACCGCGCAGCGCTTCCCCAGCGCGGCGAACTGCTGCCGGTTGAAGGGCGAGAAGTGCGGATCGGTCGCGTTCGGAAACTGCCGCGTCACCACGAGGACCCGCATCGGCGCGTCTTCGGCGGGACGGACGGCGCTCGGCGACGCCGCCGACATCGGTCGAGGAGACGTGGATTCCGTAAAGCCCCCTCGCGTCGAGGCGCACGTGCTGGGGCGGCGCGAACACGCCTCCCGCTCCGGGGAGCCGCGCATGCGCGGCTCCGCGGACGCCGGTGACGAGCCGCCGTCCAGACGTGGGAATGTTCGCACAGGCGCCAAGATGCGTCCATGGACGCCGCCGCGGCGTCGTTGACTCGTCCCTCTCTTGGCACCTAGGATCGACTTTCGGGCAAGTCCCTTGAATTCGGCACCCTTGCGTCGCGGGACGCGGCGCCCCGGACGGTGCACACTGCCGCGACCGATGAGACGAATCCTGCCCACCCTGCTCGTGCTCCTCGCCGCGTGCCCATCACCGAGGGTCAAGTACGACTACGCGAAGGAGCCCGATCCGCGCCGCAGCGAGTACGTCATCGGCGTGGCCGATCACCTGGCCATCCACGTCTGGAAGAACCCCGAGCTCTCCCGGGACGCGATCGTGCGCCCCGACGGGACCATCACCATCCCGCTCATCGGCGATCTCGAGGCGAACGGGCGGACCCCGACCCAGCTCCGGGACGACATCACGAGGCAGCTCACGAGGTACGTGCGCGACGAGGGCGTCGTCGTCACCGTCGCCGTCACGGGCGTGAACAGCTACACCTTCACCGTCAGCGGCAACGTCGAGCGGCCCGGCGTCTACTCGTCCCAGAAGTACGTGACGGTGCTCGAGGCGGTGCAGCTCGCCGGCGGCCCGAACCGCTTCGCCTCGCCGCGCGGTACCCGCATCCTGCGGCGCGACCGGGCCGGCAAGCTGCGCGAGATCCCCATCGACTACCCGGCCGTGCTCGAGGGGAAGCAGCCCGAGGCGAACCTGACGCTCCTCGCCGGGGACCAGCTCTACGTGCCGTAGCGCCGGTACGTACCCGCCCGGTATGCCCGGCGCATCGGCGGCGCAGCGACCGCCGCGCGCTGCGGCTGCGCCGGCCTGCCCCGTGTTCATGGCAATCGGCCGGAGGGGGGAGTCACTTCACGATGATCGCGCCTTCCATCCGGCGGGGACCGGAGCGACCCTGGCACATGGCCGAAGCGCCCTTCGTCAGCATCATCACCCCGCTCTACAACACGTCGGAGTACCTCGCGGAGTGCATCGAGGGCGTTCTCGCGCAGACCTACCCCGACTTCGAGCACCTCATCGTCGACAACCGCAGCGACGACGGCTCGCGCGAGATCGCCGAGCGCTACGCCTCGATGGATCGGCGCATCCGCCTCGTGGTGAACCCGGAGTTCCTCGACCAGGCCAGCAACTTCAACCGGGCGCTGAGCCTCGCGAGCCCGGAGGCGAAGTACGTCAAGTTCGCCCTCTCCGACGACGTCCTCTTCCCCGAGTGCGTCGCGAGGCTCGTCGAGGTCGCCGAGCGGGAGCCCGCCGCCGGCCTGGTGGGCGCCTACTACTTCTTCGGCGAGCATCTCGGCGGCGCGGGAGTCCCCCGCACCGTGCGACGCCTCGGCGGGCGCGAGGCCTGCCGGATGATGCTCGTCGACCGCAAGTTCATGGTGGGATCCCCGACCAGCGTCCTCTATCGCGCCGACGTCCTGCGCGCCCGGACGCCCTTCTTCGAGGCCGGGCGCCTGCACCCGGACACCGAGCTCGCCTACGAGATCCTCCTCGAGCACGACCTCGGCTTCGTCCACCAGGTGCTGAGCTTCATCCGGACGGACAACGTCTCCATCTCCACGGCCGTGAAGGATTTCCGCCCGAACCTGCTCGATCGGCTCATCGTCACGGAGCGCTACGCCGCGAGGGCCCTCGCTCCGGAGGAGGCCTCGCGCACGAGGGCCGCCGTGCGCCGCGAGTACTTCCGCTATCTCGCGGGGGCGTTGTTCCGGCGCATGCCGCGGCGGTTCTGGGAGTATCACCGGGCCGGGCTCGCCTCGGTCGGCCTCGCCCTGCGCCGGCGGGACCTCGCGCCGGGCGTGCTCCGCGAGCTCGCGCGCATCGCGCTCGACCCCTTGACCACGGCGCGGCGCATCGCCCGGGCGCGCGGGAGCGCCGCGGGAGCGGGAACGCCGGCCCGCCCGGGCTAGCGGGCCCGATCCCTCGCACCCTACGTCGCAGGGTCCGCCGACGGACGCTTCGCCATGCTGCGGAAGAGATCGCGGTAGAAGGCCCTCTGCCCCATCACGTCGAGCAGCGTCCACGCATAGACCGCGAAGAGGAGGCCCGACTCGACGAAGAGGCGCGGCAGCGCCGGCCCCACCTTCGCGAGGAGCGGCCAGGCGAGGAGGGCCGCCGCCGTGGCGGCCGCGCCCGAGAGCAGGGGCCGCCTCACCACCGCCACGATGTCGCGCATCGACACCGGCGTCTCGTGAACGGACCACATCGTGACCGGAACGGCCAGGAGCACCATCGTCGCCGAGAACGCCAGGGCCACGCCGGTCGCGCCGTAGGGAAGCCCCAGCACGTAGGCGAGGATCACGAGGGGGGCGATCACCATGGCGATGCGGAGGCTCCGGCCCGCCAGGTCGTGGGCCAGCATGAGCCAGCTCATCGGGTTGATGAGCGCGAAGACGAGGATGGTGGGCGCGAGGAGCTGCAGGAGCGGCACCACCCGCAGCCACTTCGCGCCCAGCGCGACGAGGACGATGTCCCCCGCGAAGACGGCGCAGCCGATGGTGATGGGGAGCGTCACCGTCAGCACGAGCGTGTAGCCCTTGAGGAAGTAGCTGCGGAAGCGGGCGGGATCGCCCTGGACGCGGGAGAGCGCGGAGAACGCCACCCCCCCCACGGCGCCGTTCAGGTTGTCGATGGGGATGGAGACGAGCTGGTAGGCGCGGCCGTAGATCCCGAGCGCGTCGGCCCCCGCGAAGCGGCCCAGGAGCACCTTGTCGAGGTTGTACGCCACGTAGACGAGCACCGAGTTCAGCGTGACCGTGCCGCCGAAGCGCACCATGGAGAGGACGCCCACTCCCCGGCGCGGCCTGCCCGGGATCCAGCCGGCGACGAGCCACGCGCCGGCCGAGCTGATCGCGGGATTCACGAGCGCCGAGCCCACGAGCGCCCAGTATCCGAGGCCCCGCCAGGCCATGAGGACGCCGACGGCGGTGCTGGCGACGAGCGCGGCGATGTCGATCGCCGCGCCGGCGGTGAACCGCATGTGCCGCTGGATGAGGGCGGAGTGCTGCACGCCCAGGCCGTTCAGGAAGAAGCCGAGCCCCAGGGCCGCGGTGATCCAGAAGAGCCGGGGCTCCCGGTAGAAGGCGACCATGGCCGGGGCGAGGGCGGCGAAGGCGATCGTCAGCACCAGGCCCAGCAGGACGTTGATCCAGAAGAGCGTGGAGAGCTGATCGTCCGTGACGGACTCGCGCTGGATCGTGGCGCGCGACAGCCCGGCGTCGCGCAGCATGTTGAAGATGCCGGTCACCGCGCCGACCATGGCCACGAGCCCGAACTCGGCCGGATCGAGGAGGCGGGCCATCACCACCATCGACGCGATGCGGATGGCGAAGGTCGTGGCCTGGGCGCCGATCTTCGCGACGCCCCCTCGGAGCACTCTCTGCTTGATGTCCTGCACGGATGTCGGCCGGGAGCGTACTCCCCCGTCACGCGCCGTGGTGTGCCATGGACGCGGTGCAGCGCCTGCCCGGGCGCTGGGCCGGTGGCGGGCCGAGGTGACGGCGGCCCGCGGCTCAATCCTGGGGAGGGCTTCTTCATCGGCCGGACGACTCCGCCGTGTGGAGGAGCCCCACGCGCTCGAGCGCACGCGCGGCGGCGGCGATCTCGGTGAAGCCGAGCTTGGCGCGCTCCGCGACGTCGAGGAGGGGGTGACCTCCGTCGGAGAGGTTCAGTACCCAGAGCAGGGCGAGCTGGCTCGCCACGGCGTGGCTGCGCCCGCCCACGGATCCGTAGAGACCGCGCTTTCCGAGCTGCGGCTCGCCCTTCGGCGAGAGGTTCACGTAGGCGCGGTTCCCCTCCAGCACCTCGAAGACCTCGAGGTAGCGCCGGAGCGAGTCCGCCAGGCGGTCGGGCTTCACGAGGGACGGCGCGTCGGCGGAGGTGTGGTACTCGGGGTACTCACCGTGCGGCGTGCGGGTGAGCGATCCCACCGCCAGGTCGAACCCCGGCGAGCAGTATTGGCGCTCGTCGTAGCCGTAGGGGCTGAAGTCGCGGAGCTCGTGCGCCTCGCCGCTCCGGGCGAGCACGTGGGCCACCGCCCGGTCGATCTCCGCGTTCCCCCTGCGGCTCCGCTTGTAGGTGAGCTTCCCCGAGTCGCCGAGGCACGCGGCCACGAGCCCGTGCGCGATCCGCCGCGCCTCCGCCTCGTGGAGCGCGAGCCAGGTGATGGAGCCGATGGTGCCCGGGATGAACAGGAACCGGTACGTGTAGCGCGGCGAGAGGCGGGAGAGGAGCTTCGCCAGCGTGGCCGCCACCACCATGCCGGAGAGGTTGTCGTTCGCGAGGGAGGGATGGCAGCAGTGCGCGGAGACGAGGACCTCGTCCGGGCGAGCGCCGGGCACGACGAGCTCGCCGTACGTGAGCGAGCCGTCCGCGAGCGTCGTGTCCACGACCACGTCGTACTCGCCGGGCGGGAGGCGCTGGCGCACCTCGTGAGGGACGCAGAATCCCCAGTCCTCCCGGTAGTAGCTCGTCCGGTATGGGACGAGCGCGGGCTGCTCCGGGATGGAGTGCAGGTGGGGCTCCAGCCCCTCGCGGCGGACCTTGCCGCGGAACGGGGCGCTGTAGTTGAGCACCTCGAGGCTGTTGCGTCCTGCGTCCGCGACGACGGTGCCGTCCGGCGCGGTGAGCCGCGCCGCACCGAGGTTCCACTCGCGCGGAACGACCCAGTCGAAGACGGCGGTGCCGCTCGGCACCTCGTGGAGGGCGAGGGGCGCGACGCGCTGGAGGATGCGCAGCGACGCGCGGAGGCCGTCACCTGTGATGCTCCGGCAGATGGGGTAGAGCTCTCGGACGAGGGCGTGCATCTCCTCGCCGAGGGCGGCGGCGTCGAGCCCGTCCGCGAGCCGGCGAAGGTCCTCGGCCGCGCCGTCGGAGCGAAGCGCTGCTGCGGGCTCGCCGGCCGTGGTCATGGCGAGGCGAGCCCCCGCAGCTCCTCGAGCCGCTCGGGCGCGACGTCCGGGTAGTCCCGATCGCGCGCCGCGATGATCTCAACCGCCGCGGGCCAGGCGACGCGGAGGAACGGGTCATCGAAGCGCACGCCGCGTGCGTGCGCCGGGCTGTACTCCTCGGAGATGTCGTAGGCGACCTCGGTCGCGTCCGCGAGGGTGAGGAACCCGTGCGCGAAGCCCCTCGGGATGTAGAGCGCGCGGCCGTTCTCGGGCGTGAGCTCGATGCCGACCCAGCGGCGGAAGCCGGGCGAGTCGGGTCGCAGGTCCACCGCCACGTCGTAGATCGCCCCCCGCGTGCAGCGGACGACCTTCACCTCCGCGCGCGGGGGCGCCTGGTAGTGCAACCCGCGCAGGGTCCCCTTCCGGTGATTGAAGGACACGCTGCACTGGGAGAGGCGCGGATCGAGCCCGTGCTCGGAGAGCTCGCGGGCGCACCAGGTGCGCGCGAAGAAGCCGCGCTCGTCGCCATGCCGCTCCTGCTCGAGCAGGAAGGCACCCGGGACGTCCGTGGGGATGAAGCGCACGATGCTTCCTCCGGGCAGCGCTCAGTCGAGCACCTTCACCTCGGGGATGGGGACGACGAAGCGGCCTCCCCATTCCCGCACGTGCGCCATCTGCTTCACGATCTCGCCCTGGAAGTTCCACGGCAGGATGAGGACGTAGTCGGGCTTCGTCTCCGCGATCCTCTCGGGGGCGAAGATGGGGATGTGCGTGCCGGGGAGGTACTTCCCCTGCTTGTACGGGTTCCGATCGACGGTGAAGTCGATGAAGTCGGAGCGGATGCCGCAGTAGTTGAGGAGGGTGTTCCCCTTCCCCGGCGCTCCGTAGCCCGCGATCCGCTTCCCGGCCCGCTTCGCGCCGATGAGGAACTCGAGGAGCTTCCGCTTGGTCTCCTTCACCTGCTCGCCGAAGCTGGCGTAGGTCTCGAGCCGCAGGAGCCCGCCGTCCACCTCGCGCTGCCGCAACGCTCGGGCGCGGTCCGTGACGGGCTTCGTCCGGTCCTCCGCGTGGCGCGCCCACACCCGCAAGGACCCACCGTGCGTCGGGATCTCGTCCACGTCGTAGAGGACGAGCTCGTGCGCGGCGAAGATGGCCTCGGCCGCCACGAAGGAGAAGTAGGAGAAGTGCTCGTGGTAGATGGTGTCGAACTGGTTCTCCGCCATGAGCCGCATGAGGTGCGGGAATTCGATGGTGACGACGCCGCCTGGCTTCGTCAGGATCTGGAGCCCCTTCACGAAGTCGTTCGGGTCGGGCACCTGGGCGAGGACGTTCGCGCCGCACACGAGGTCCGCCCTCCGGCCCTCGGCCGCCAGCTTCCGCGCCGTCCGCTCCCCGAAGAAGTCCACCAGCGTCGGGACGCCCTTCTCCACGGCGACCTTCGCCACGTTCGCGGCGGGCTCGATGCCGAGGACCGGGATGCCCTTCTTCACGAAGTGCTGCAGGAGGTAGCCGTCGTTGCTCGCCACCTCGACCACGAAGGCGTCCTTCCCGAGCCCGAGCCGCTCCGTGACCATGTCGGCGTAGCGCCGCATGTGCTCGACCCAGCTGTCGGCGTACGACGAGAAGTACGCGTACTCGGAGAAGATCGACTCGGGGCTCACGTACTCCTGCAGCTGGACGAGGAAGCACTTCTCGCAGACGTAGACGTGGAGCGGATAGAACGGCTCCATCTGGTTCAGCTTCTCGGCGGGGACGTAGCTCTCGCAAAGGGGCGACATGCCGAGGTCGACGAACGTCCTGCGCAGGGGCGTGCCGCAAAACAGGCAGCCGCGGCTCGATCGAACGTGGGTGTCCGTCATCCCGTGGATGTTATCAGGGTCGCTCCCCGTGCACGCTCCCTGCTGAGCATCCCACGCGCTCGGTAATTGACACCCGCGCGGTGCCGCTCGATATCATCGCCGCCTCATGCCGAACGAGAAGACGAGCGGGCGACCGCTCCGCGCCGGGGATCTGGTGGAGGTCCGGGGGGCGGCGGAGATCCTCGCGACCCTCGACGCGGAGGGCGAGCTCGACGCGCTCCCCTTCATGCCCGAGATGATCGGGTACGTCGGTCGCCGCTTCCCCGTGGCCGGGCGCGCCGAGAAGGTCTGCGACACGGTCCGCTACTCCGGCAGCCGCCGCCTCGCGGACACCGTGCTCCTCGCGGACCTGCGCTGCGACGGGGCCGGGCACGCCGGTTGCCAGGCCGAGTGCAGGCTCTTCTGGAAGGAGGCCTGGCTGCGCCGGGTCGAGCCGGGAGCGCCGAGCTCCCCGCCGCCACCCGGCCACGACGAGGCCGTGCGCGAGCTCGCGGCCCGCGCCGGCGCGCACACCACGCGGACCGTCCAGGCAGAGAAGGGTTCCGCGCTCCGCTACCGCTGCCAGGCGACCGAGCTTCCCCGCGCGACCGTGCGGCTGCGGACCCTCGATCCCCGACCCTACCTGCGCGAGCTCACCTGCGGGAACGTGTCGCTCGGTCGGTTCCTGCGCGTCACGGCGCGCGCCGCCATCGAGGAGCCGCTGGCCAGGCTGGGCCTGGTCGCGGACGTCCCGGTGAAGGGGACCTCCCCGTCGTCGCCCAAGACCGAGCAGCTCGGGCTCGGGCCCGGCGAGTGGGTCCAGGTGAGGTCCGCGGCCGAGATCGAGGGCACGCTCAACGACAAGGGGAAGAACCGCGGCCTCTGGTTCGACCGCGAGATGCTCGCCTTCTGCGGCCGCACCTTCCGGGTCCGGCGCCGGATCACGAAGATCGTGGACGACCGCACCGGCGAGCTCATCGAGATGAAGAGTGACTGCGTGACGCTCGAGGGCGTCGTCTGCTCGGGCGATCGCAGCCTCGCGCGCTGGTTCTGCCCCCGCCAGATCTATCCGTACTGGCGCGAGGGGTGGCTCCGGCGCGCGGAGGCCCCGGCGGAAGCGCCGGCGGCGGAGTCCCCGGACTCCGGCGACGCGCCGCCCGCCGCCCGCGCCGCTGGAGCTCCCGGCCCGCGCTCGGGGTGAGGCGCGCCGGTCGTCTCTAGAAGACGGCCTTCCGGCAGGTGAACGCCTCGGCGAGCGCCTCGGGCGCGACGCACTCCATGCCCCGGATGCGGGCCACGGCCCGCAGGAGGTCGGGCGTGAGCCAGTGCTTCTCGGCCTGCGACGGGAAGTGCTCGCGGACGAGCGCGATCTTGCGCTCGACGGTGGCGGCAGACAGCGGCGAGAACAGGTTCGGCGTCCCGAAGTCGCCGTCGTACTTCGGGATCTCGTACTCGAGGATGAGGTGGTTCCTCCAGGTGTTCCAGGTGAGCTCGGCGACGAGCCGGTGATCCTGATGGCGATCCTGGAGGAAGTGCGTGAAGACGACGTCGGGCGACACCTCGCGCTTCAGCGCCTCGAAGTCCTCCTTCACGGCCGCGCCCGACCAGGGCAGGAAGCCGTCGCGATGGCGCTTCACGACGAGGCGGCTCCTGGCGAAGCCCTGGAGGAAGGCCCGCGCCGAAGACTCGGCCTCGCGCGCCCGCTCCTCGTTCGCCGCGAGCACCACCCAGAGCACCTCGGCGTCGGGCCGCTCCGCCGCGAGCCGCAGCATGGTGCCCCCGCAGCCGATCTCGATGTCGTCGGGGTGCGCCCCCAGGACCAGGATCCGCTTGGGTCCGTCGGGACCGGAGAAGAGCCCGAGGCGCTGCACCGGCGTCAGCCCGCCTTGGCGCGGCTGGACGAGGCCGGCTGCGCCCTGCCGTTCCCGTTCTTCTTCCACACCTCCCAGGGCGTGTGACCCCGCGAGTACATGTCCTCGAGGAGCTGCTTCTCCTTGAACGTGTCCATGCAGGCCCAGAATCCGTCGTAGGGATAGGCGAGCAGGCGGCCCGCCGCGGCGAGCCGCTGGAAGGGCTCCTGCACGAGCTCCTCGCCCGCGTTCATCCAGCGGAAGATCTCGTTCCGGAAGGCGAAGAACCCGCCGTTGATCCTCATCCCCACGTCCTTCACGTGCTGGATGGCCTTCACCTTGCCGCCGTCCTCCAGCGACACGAGGTGGAAGCTCGACGTCGGCGCCACGCCCGCGAAGCAGGCCACCATCTCCGGCCGCCGCTGGAAGTACTCGATGGCGTCGGGCAGCGGCAGGTCCGAGAGGCCGTCGCTGTAGTTGGCGAGGAACATCTCGTCCCCGGCCACGTGGGGCTCCACGGCCTTGAGCCGCTGGCCGATGTTGGAGCTCATGCCGGTGTCGACGAAGGTGATCTTCCACTCCTGGATGTCGCTCGCGAGGAGATCGATCTTCCTGCCGCCCTCGCTCATGACGAAGTCGTTCGAGACCGTCTCGTCGTACTCGAGGAAGTACTTCTTGATGCTGTCGCCCTTGTAGCCCAGGCACAGGATGAACTCCTTGTGCCCGAAGTGCGCGTAGTAGCGCATGAGGTGCCAGAGAATGGGGCGATAGCCGACCGGCACCATCGGCTTGGGGATGGTCTCGGAGTAATCCCTGAGCCGCATCCCCAGCCCGCCGCAGAAGATCACGACCTTCATCGTCGGCTCCTCGCCGGCCGCCGCCTCAGGCGGCGATCGGCTCCTTCACCCAGCGGAGATCCGGCCCCAGGTACCCGTCCGCCATGAGTCGCTTGAGCTGGTCGATGCGCCGGTAGCGCGGCCCCTCGAAGTCTTCCAGCTTGAGCCCGACGGCCCGGTAGGCCTCGAGGAGCTGCCTCGCGCCCTTGCGCGCGTCCCATTTCGGCTCGAACGCCGGCAGGAGCCGCGCGATCTTCCCGAAGTCGGCGCGGTAGTTGCGCTTGTCGGGCCCCGCGTCGGCCGCGAACGCGATCTCGCAGCCGGGGACCGTCTCCTTCACGATCTCGGCGATCTCCCGGATCCGGTAGTTCTGGTCGTTGCGGCCGACGTTGAAGGCCTGCGCCCGCACCACGCCGGGGGGCGCGGCCAGGACCGCCAGGAAGGCGCGCGAGATGTCCTCGATGTGCACGATGGGGCGCCAGGGTGTGCCGTCGCTCTTCAGGAACACCTTGCCCGTCGTGAACGCCCAGGCCACGAGGTTGTTCAGGACCACGTCGAAGCGAAGGCGCGGCGACGCCCCGTAGGCCGTCGCGCAGCGAAGGAAGGTGGGCGCGAAGCGGTCGTCTGCGAGCTTCGCCACGTCCTCCTCGACGAGCACCTTGGTGCGGCCGTACGCCGTCACCGGGTTCAGCTCCGACGTCTCGTCGACGGGCGCGTCGCCCGCGGCGCCGTAGTTGCTGCACGACGAGGCGAAGACGAAGCGGCTCACGCCCGCGGCCTTCGCGGTCCGGGCGAGGTGCACCGAGGCGCGGTGATTGATGTCGTAGGTGAGCTCGGGGTTGAGATCGCCGAGGGGGTCGTTCGACAGCGCGGCGAGGTGCGCGACCGCGTCGAAGCCCACGAGGTCCGCCCGGTCCACCGCCCGGACGTCCTTCACGACGGTGTCGATGGGCTCGCGCCAGGAGCCGAACGTGGACCTGCGGTACAGGTCGGTGTCGATCCCGACCACCTCGTGGCCCGCCTCGAGCATCATCGGGACCATCACGGTCCCGATGTAGCCGCGTGCTCCCGTGACGAGCACTCTCATCCATCCCCCGGAACGACGGACCGGCGCGATGTGACGCCGCGTCGCAAACGATGAAGGTACGGGCGAGGAGTATATCCGACGCGCCGCTCCCCCATGGCGCAGGGCCGTGTACCGCGACGCGGGTACACGGTTCGTGTAACCATGTACCGGGGATCGGGTGCAATCCCACCGGGTCGCAGCGGCGCGTCGTCCCTCGGGGGCCCCCTCGCGCCGGACGCTCGGCCGGCGCGGAGCCGGGGCTCACTGGACGATGACGCTGGCGTACGCGACGGAGCTCGGATTCGCCTGCAGCGCGGCCCTCACCCTGCAGGCGCCGCCGATCGGCACCGCGGCCGGGGCCGTGTAGAGCCCCGTGCCGGAGATGGTCCCGCAGGGCCCCACCCCCGCGGCATCGAGGAGGAGGACCCAGTCGTTCTGCCCGCCCGCGTTGGCGCCGGGAGAGGTGAACGCCTGCGTGCCGGTGTTGGGGAAGGTGCCGATGGCCGTCTTCGCCCCGCTCGCCGGATCCCACCAGCTCGCCTGCGCGGAGCCCTTCATCGCGGTCATGTCGATGGTGAGGGTGCGCGAGCCCGTCCCGCCGGTCGTCGGGACGTACGCGAGGAGATGCGAGCCCGTCGACGTCACCGCGGACGTGACCCAGTCCAGCCCTCCGTTCGTTCCGCCTCCCGACGTCACGAGCGTCTTGCCCGCGAAGCCGGTCCCGGTCCCCGAGGGCAAGAGGTCCCACCACGGCAGCGTCGCGAAGAGCTCGAAGGCGACCTTGGAGAACGCCGCCCCGGGCGTGCCGAGGCCGTTCGGGAACGAGATCCACTGGTACGCGTCGCGACTGCCGAACCCGTCGCCCGCGGTGCCGCCGGCGAGCACGCTCCAGAAGCGCGTGCGGCGCGTCTCGTAGGGCTGGCCGGTGAAGCCCCCGGTGTTGTTCTCGAACTCGTAGCCGCCCTCCTGGACCCAGACCGGCTTCGGCGGCATGACGCCGCGGTAGGCGCGATCGGCCTGCGGGTAGCAGTCGCCGTGCCCGTTCGGCCCGTAGCCATAGTAGCTGTTCAGGTCGAGGACGGACGCGAAGGCCGGCGCGTCCATGACGGGATTCGAGTTTCCGCCCATGGGCTCGGCCATGAAGAGCTGCGAGGCGCCCGCCGCCTGGATGGCGGCGATGGCGGCCTGATGGTGCGCCTGGACGTTCGGCTCCGGGCCCGCGGGGTCCGGCGTCTGATCGCCGAGAGCGAACCAGATGAGGTTGCCCTTCGTCTTGTAGCGGTTCCCGAGCCAGGTGCCCCAGGTCGTCGAGTCGGCGGCGCTCCGGGCGTTGACCTCGGCGTGCCAGCCCTGATTGGTCGAGGGATAGCCCAGGTACTCGAACGCGAACATCACCACCATGCCCTGCGCCGCGGCCTTGTCGATGATGGCGTCGACGTTCGACCAGTAGGCCGCGTTCGGCGTGGTCCAGAGGGCCCCCGTGAACGGCGGGTGGCCGGCGTAGTCGTCGGGCGCGTTGGGGACGGCCGCGTAGCCGCCCGGGTGCACCATCGACATGAGATAGAAGGCGTTGAACCCCTGGGCCTTGCGCGTGGCGAGGTAGGTGTCCACCTGGGCCGGCGTGGCGAGCGCCGTCATGAACCAGGCTGCGTCGGCCTGGACGCGCCACGGGCGACCGTTCCCGTCGACGACGTACCGGCCGTTCGCGGAGAGCGCGAGCGGGAAGGCGGGCGCCTCCGTCGCCGCGGTCTGGACGACGCTCCAGGTGACGGCTGCGGCCGGGGAGACCGTGAACTGCTGCGTCCCGTTCACGAGGACCGTGGCCGGGTCGGGCGAGATGGTGAACGAGGGGGGCGTCCCCGTCACCGTGACCTTCGCGGTGGCGGTCTTCCCGGGATCGGCCGCGCTCGCCACGAGCACGTGGCAGACTGCGGGGGCGGGCGGCGCGGTGTAGACGCCCGTCGGGGAGACCGCGCCGCAGCCGGCGGGCTCGACGACGGACCAGTGCACGGCGGTGTTCGACGTGCCCGTCACCGTTCCGGTGAACGCGACGGTGCCGCCGACGCCCACGCTCGTGTCGGTCGGGGCGATCGTCGTCACGATCGCGGCGCTCGCCCCCTTCGGCGAGACGCGGCCCGACGTGCAGCCCGCGGCGCAGCCGCCCACGACGGCAGCGAGCAACGCAAGCGGAGCGGCTCGGCTCATGAAGGGACTCCCCGCCACGGAAGACGCGCATTCTAGCGCCATCGCAGCCCCGATGAGACGCCCGAACGGGCTCGCGCGGAGGCGCGACGCGGTGTCCCCTCGCTCAGGGACCCAGGATCTCGATGCCGCTCACCTTGGCGTTGTCCTTCACGGTGGTGAACTGGATGACGATCTGGCCTCCCGCCTCGGCGGGCGCGGTGAACGCCTCGACGAGCGCCCGGTTGGCGCCGCCGGCCGTGGCGAAGATGTCGAAGCTCGAGAGCACATTCACACCGTTGATGGAGACGTCGAAGAGGCGGCTCCCGGCGGTCGTCCACCAGATCTCCGCGAAGTGGAGCCTCACCACGTACGCGGCGCCGGGAGTGAGCCCGCCGAAGGCGTAGTTGAAGCTACCGTAGCGCTCGGTCTGGTACACGGCCACCGGGGCCGGGTTCGTCACCCCGCTCACGTCGATGGCGCTCGCGGTCCGGAACGTGCTCCCCGCGGAGAAGAGCTGGTCCGCCGCGAACGTCCCCGCCGCCGTGCCCCCGCCGTTCACCTGGTAGCGCGGGGCCGCCGACGCGACGACCGTCACGCTCGCGCTCCCGCCGACGAGCCCGGCCGAGGCCGTCACCGTGAACGGCCCGCCCGCCACGGTCCCCGCGGTGAAGAGGCCCGTCGGGTCGATCGTCCCGCCTCCGCTCACCGTCCAGGCGAAGGTCGGCTGCGTCGCCAGCGCTCGGCCGAACTGGTCGAAAGCGCTCGCCGTGAACTGCTGCGTCGCCCCCGTGAGCACCGTGGCGCTCGCCGGCGCGACCGAGATGCGCGTCGCGGTCTGGCTCACCGTCGCCGTCACCGCGCTCGTCGCGGTCTGCCCCTGCGCGTCGCGGATCGTCGCCTGCAGCGCGTAGCTCCCCGCCGCCACGAACGTGGCCGTGGCGCTCTTCGCCGCGTTCGTGCCGTTCGCCGAGAACGCCACCGGCCCGGGCGGCGTCCCCAGGACCGACCAGGTGTAGACGAGGCTCGCCTCCCCGCCGTCGTCGGCGCCGAGGACGCTCAGGCTCGTCGAGGTCCCCGTCACAGGGTTCGGCGTCGCCGAGGCCGGCGCCGCCACCGTGGGCGGCGCGCTCGACGCGCCCAGGATCTCGATGCCGCTCACCTTGGCGTTGTCCTTCAGCGTCGTGAACTGGATGACGACCTGGCCTCCCCCGTCGGCGGGCGCGGTGAACACCTCGACGATCGCCCGGTTGGTTCCTCCAGCCGCGGCGAAGACGTCGAAGCTGGAGAGAACCTGCACACCATTGATGGCGACGTCGAAGAGGCGGCTCCCGGCGGTCGTCCACCAGATCTCCGCGAAGTGGAGCCGAACCACGTAGGAGGCGCCGGGGGTGAGCCCGCCGAAGGCGTAGGTGAAGTTGCCGTAGCGCTCCGTCTGGTAGACGGCCGCGGGGGCCGGGCTCGCCACTCCGCTCACGTCGATGGCGCCCGCCGTGCGGAAGGTGCTCCCCGCCGAGAAGAGCTGGTCCGCCGAGAACGTCCCCGCCGCCGCGCCCCCGCCGTTCACCTGGTAGCGCGGGGCCGACGCCGCCGCCACGGTCACGCTCGCCCCGCCGCTCAGGATCCCGACCGACGCCGTCACCGTGAACGGGCCTCCCGCCGTGGGACCCGCCGTGAACAGGCCCGTCGCGTCGATCGCACCGCCCCCGCTCACCGTCCAGGCGAAGGACGGCTGCGTCGCCAGCGGCCGCCCGAACTGATCGAGGGCGCTCGCCGTGAACCGCTGCGTCGCCCCGGTCGCCACCGTCGCGCTCCCCGGCGCCACGGAGATGCGCGTCGTCGTCTGGCTCACCGTCACCGCCACCGCGCTCGTCACCGCCTGGCCATCCGCGTCGCGGATGGTCGCCTGGAGTGTGTAGCTCCCCGCGGCGCCGAAGGTGGCCGTGGTGCTCTTCGCGGCGTTCGTGCCGTTGGCCGAGAACGTCACGGGACCGGGCGGCGTCCCCACCGCCGACCAGGTGTAGACGAGGCTCGCCTCGCCGCCGTCGTCGGCGCCGAGCACGCTCAGGCTCGTCGACGTTCCGGTCACCGGGTTCGGCGTCGCCGAGGCCGGCGTCGCCACCGTCGGCGGCGCGCTCGGCGCCGCCGGCGTGAGGACCAGGATCCAGTCGTTCTCGCCGGTGGAGTTGGCCCCCGGCGTCGTGAACGAGCGCGTGCCGCCGTTCGGGATCCCGGTCGCGATCTCGGTGTAGAGGCCCGTCGTCGGATCCCACCAGTGCGCGTGCGACGCGACGCTCATGGCGGCCATGTTCACGGAGAAGCTCCGGCCCAGGATCCCGTTCGGCGGGACGTACGCCACGAGAGCGGTCCCGTCTGAAGCGGCCGCGGCGGCGATCCAGTCGGAGCCGCCGAAGGTCCCCGCGCCCGCCGTGACGAGCGTGCCGCTCGCGCCCTGGCCGTCGGGGACGAGCTTCCACCAGGCGAGCGAGCCGAACAGGGCTCCCACGCGCGCCTGGTCGAAGGCCCCCGGGGAGTCGAGCTCGCTCGACCACGGACCGCTCGCCGTCGAGTCGACGGTCGCGTGCCACGTGGAGGTGTTGAACGACCAGATGTCGCGATGCCCGTAGAGCCCGCCCGTCGTCGCACCGGCGAGGATCGACGAGTACATCGCCTGCCTCAGGGCCAGCCTCGTGCCGCTCACGCCGACCTGGGACAGCTCGTACGCGGTCTCCTTCATGTAGGCGGGGATGGCAGGAGCGCGCTGCCAGGCATTGCGCGACTGCGCGTCCACCGCCGCCATGCCGTAGGCGTACACGGCGTTGAGCGTCATCGCGGCCGCGAAGGCGGCCTGATCGGTCGAGATGCTGGGCGCGCCCCACGAGCCCGTCCAGAGGGTGGAGACGGGCGCGGTCCCCTGGATGCCCTCCATGATCCGGTGCAGCCGCGTCTCGGTCTCGCTGCCCGGAGCGGGCGCCTGGTCGTCGCCGATCATCCAGATGAGGTTGGTCTTGCCCCTGAATCCGCCGAAGACGCCGCGGCCGTTGCCGATGTACTGGCCGAAGGCGAGGCACACCGCCTGCGTGTTGGCGGACAGCCCGAGCTCCACGGACCAGCCCTCGTCGCCGCCTCCGAACCCCCAGTAGAAGACGTTCAGCGTGACGAGCACGCCCTTGCTCGCGGCGTAGTCGACCTCCTGCTCCACCTCGTGGAAGTAGGCGTCGTTGGGAGAGCCGAAGTACGCCGTGTTCCATGTTCCGTCGAAGGCGCCGCCGGCCACGTTCTGGGTGAAGGGCAGGTCGCCGTTCGTGTCGGTGGGCACGCCCGAGAGCGTGGCGCCGAGCCCGCCCTTCGCGAACTTGTGGTCGATGAGGTTGATGTTGACGGTGTTGAACCCCTTGGCGACGCGGCTGTCGAGGTAGGTCTGGAACTCGGCCAGGGTGAGGTTCGAGCCGGCGCTCTGCGCCGAGTCGCCCACCATGAAGAAGGGCGTCCCGGTCTGGTCCACGAGGTAGCGGCCGTTCGCCGACGCCTTCAGCGGGAAGACGGTGGCCGCGAGCGGCGCGGCGACTCGAGCGGCGCCTGGGGGCCGTCCACCCTGGGCGCCATTCCCGCCGGCGCCGCAGGCGGCGCCCGCCAGGAGCGAGAGGACGCCGATCGCCCCGAGGATCCTCGAGCGGTCGATCTTCGCGGGGATCGAGAAGTCCATCGGGGCCTCCTGCGGAGCGGATGATGTCGGGCTCGCGCCGCGAGCTCGGCGGGGGTGGCTCGCGACGCTGGGATATGGCGAGGGCCGCGTGGGAAAGGCAAGCGGGAAGCCCCGGAAATCTCCGTTTGGCAAAAGCGACTACTTCACGAATGGTGATGAGGCGCCCGAGGAAGCGCCCGCCCCGGCGCCTGAACGCGCACTCCGCATCGCGCGCGCGCCCGGTCCCACCTGGAAGGGCCGGCGCCGAGAAGGGCTGCCGACAAGGGAGTGTGGTCGAACCTCGCTCCTGTGCGCCCTTCACCGCCTCGGTGGTGCGCGCTGCGGCGCCGGGGTACATTCCGCCGACCATCGAAAGGGGCGGACGAACGTGGCATCGCTTTACGACTCCGTGACGGCGCGCCTGCGCGAGCGCCCGAGGAAGTGGCTCGTGACCGGCGCGGCGGGATTCATCGGATCCCATCTCGTCGAGCGCCTGCTCTCGCTCGATCAGGTCGTGACGGGGCTCGACGACTTCTCCACCGGGAGCAAGGCCAACGTGGCCGCCGTCCGCGCCCGCGTCGCGCCTCGCCAGGCGGAGCGGTTCACGATGATCGAGGGGGACATCCGCGACCCCGCGGCGTGCCGGCGGGCCTGCAGCGGCGCCGGCGTCGTGCTCCACGAGGCGGCCCTGGGCTCGGTCCCCCGCTCGATCAAGGACCCGATGAACACGCACGAGGTCAACGTCACCGGGTTCCTGCGCGTCCTCGAGGCGGCGCGCGAGGCCGGCATCCGCCGGATCGTCTACGCGAGCTCGAGCTCGGTCTACGGAGACCACCCCGGGCTGCCGAAGGTGGAGGAGGCGGTGGGGCGCGTCCTCTCCCCCTACGCGGCCTCGAAGTACGCCGACGAGCTGTACGCGCACGCCTTCGGGCGGTGCTACGACCTCGAGCTCGTCGGGCTCCGCTACTTCAACGTCTTCGGGCCGAGGCAGGATCCCGAGGGCCCGTACGCCGCCGTGATCCCCCTCTGGTTCGCCGGGCTGCTCGGCGCAGGCGAGGTGTTCATCAACGGCGACGGCGAGACGAGCCGCGACTTCTGCTACGTGGACAACGTGGCGCAGGCGAACCTGCTCGCGGCTGCGACGGAGCGGGCCGAGGCGGTGGGCCAGGTCTTCAACGTCGCCTGCGGCGGCCGCACCACGCTCAACGAGCTCTTCGCCCTCATCCGGGAGAGGGTGGCCCGCGTGGCGCCGGACGCCGCGAAGCGCGAGCCGGTGTACCGCGACTTCCGCGCGGGCGACGTCCGGCACTCGCTCGCCGACGTGGGGAAGGCGCGCTCCCTTCTAGGATACGAGGCCACGCACACGGTGGCGCAGGGCCTCGACGTCGCGGCGTCGTGGTACATCGACCAGGCCCGTTCCTCTCAGTAGAATGCCCCGGGATCGCGGCGACCTCACGTCGCCGCGACGTGCTCATGAGCGACATCTTCGAGAAGATCAGGAACCGAAGCGCCTTCGTGGGGGTCATCGGCCAGGGCTACGTGGGCCTGCCCCTCGCGCTCGTGTTCTCGGAGGCGGGCTTCACCGTCACCGGCTTCGACGTCGACCCCAGGAAGGTGGAGGCCATCTCGCGAGGCGAGTCCTTCATCAAGCACATCGGCCCGGAGCGGGTCGCGGCCGCCGTGGCCGGCGGGCGCTATCAGGCGACCACCGACTTCGGCCGGCTGCGCGCCTGCGACGCCATCGTCATCTGCGTCCCGACGCCGCTCGGCCCGCACCGCGAGCCGGACAACTCGTACATCCACGAGACGGCGCGCCAGATCTCGAAGCGGCTGCGCGCGGGGCAGCTCGTCATCCTCGAGTCGACGACCTATCCCGGCACCACCGACACCGAGGTGCGGGCCATCCTGGAGGAGAGCGGGCTCACCTGCTCGAAGGACTTCCTGCTCGCCTTCTCGCCCGAGCGCGAGGACCCGGGCCGCAAGGACTTCACCACCAAGACCATCCCGAAGATCGTGGGCGGTGTCGACGCGGCGTCCACCGAGGCGGCCGCGGCGTTCTACGGCGCGGCCATGGACCGGGTGGTGCCGGTCTCGCACGCGCGCGTGGCCGAGTCGTCGAAGCTCCTCGAGAACATCTTCCGCTCGGTGAACATCGCGCTCGTGAACGAGCTCAAGGTCATCTTCGATCGCATGGGCATCGACGTCTGGGAGGTCATCGAGGCCGCCAAGACGAAGCCGTTCGGCTACATGCCCTTCTACCCGGGCCCGGGGCTGGGCGGGCACTGCATCCCGCTCGACCCGTTCTACCTGTCCTGGAAGGCCGCCGAGTACGGGCACTGGGCCCGCTTCATCGAGCTGGCGGGCGAGATCAACACCCGCATGCCCGGCTACGTCGTCCAGAAGGTGATGCAGGGGCTGAACGAGGACGGCAAGGCGCTCAAGGGCTCGCGCGTGCTCGTGCTGGGCCTCTCCTACAAGGCCAACATCGACGATGACCGGGAGTCGCCCTCCTACGAGATCCTGGAGCTGCTCCGCGAGGGCGGGGCCGAGGTGGCCTACTGCGATCCGTTCTTCCCCAGGGCCCGCAAGGGCCGCCAGCACCACCTCGACCTCGAGTCGATCCCCCTCACGCCCGAGGCGTTCGGCCGTCACGACGCGCTCGTGGTCTCCACGGCGCACGATCCGTTCAAGGACCCCGCGCTCTACCGCGACGTGCGGCTCGTCGTGGACGCCCGGAACCTCATGAGCTCGATGGTGTTCGC
>DATDDC010000561.1:0-14195 GCA_036523995.1 Anaeromyxobacter sp. | reverse complement strand
GCGAGAGCCCGGGCGCGGGCGCCTCCTCGACGACCTTCTGGTGGCGCCTCTGGACCGAGCAGTCGCGCTCGAAGAGGTGCACGCACCCGCCGTGCGCGTCCCCGAACACCTGGATCTCGACGTGACGCGCGCGGACCACGTACCGCTCGAGGAGGACGCGATCGTCGCCGAACGCCTGCTTCGCCTCGCGCCGGCAGGAGGCGATCGCCGCCTCGAGGTCCTCGGGGCGGTCGACCCGGCGCATCCCCTTCCCGCCGCCGCCCGCGCTCGCCTTCACGAGGACGGGGTAGCCGATGCGCCTCGCCTCGGCGGCGAGCCGGGCCGGATCCTGGTCCTCGCCGTGGTAGCCCGGGGTGGTGGGCACTCCCGCCTTCTCCATGAGCGCCTTCGCCGCCGACTTGGAGCCCATGGCCCGGATGGCCGAGGGCGGCGGCCCGACGAAGGTGAGGCCGGCCCTGGCGCAGGCCTCGGCGAAGTCCGCGTTCTCCGCGAGGAACCCGTACCCCGGGTGGATGGCCTGCGCTCCGGTGGCGCGCGCCGCCTCGAGGATGCGGTCCACGGCGAGGTAGCTCTCGCGCGCCGGCGCCGGGCCCACGAGCACGGCCTCGTCGGCGAGGCGCACGTGCAGCGCGCCCCTGTCGGCCTCCGAGTGCACCGCCACGGTGCGGACGCCGAGCCGCCGGGCCGTCCGGACGACGCGGCAGGCGATCTCGCCGCGGTTCGCGATGAGGATCTTGTCGAACACGGCGGGCGCGCTCACATCCGGTAGAGGGCGAAGCGCGGCGGCGGGATGGGGGCGTTGAGCGACGCGGCGAGGGAGAGCCCGAGGACGCGCCGCGTCTCGGCCGGATCGACGACCCCGTCGTCCCACAGGCGCGCGGTGGCGTAGTAGGGATGGCCCTGGTGCTCGTACTGCGCGCGGATGGGCGCCTTGAACTCCTCCTCCTCCTCGCGGCTCCACTTCCCGCCGGCGGCCTCGATGCCGTCGCGCTTCACCGTGGCGAGGACGCTCGCCGCCTGCTCGCCGCCCATGACGGAGATGCGGCTGTTGGGCCAGGTCCAGAGGAAGCGCGGCGCGTAGGCGCGGCCGCACATGGCGTAGTTGCCGGCTCCGAAGGAGCCGCCGATGACGACGGTGAGCTTCGGCACCTGCGCCGTGGCCACCGCGGTCACCATCTTGGCGCCGTCCTTGGCGATGCCGGCGTTCTCGTACTTCCGGCCCACCATGAACCCGGTGATGTTCTGCAGGAAGACGAGCGGGATCGAGCGCTGCGCGCACATCTCGATGAAGTGCGCGGCCTTCTGGGCCGACTCGGAGAAGAGGATGCCGTTGTTGGCCACGATCCCGACGGCGATGCCGTAGAGGCGCGCGAACCCGGTTACGAGCGTCGTCCCGTAGCGCTCCTTGAACTCGTCGAGCCTCGAGCCGTCCACGATGCGCGCGATGAGCTCGCGCACCTCGTAGGGCCTGCGCACGTCGGTGGGGATGATCCCGTAGATCTCCTGCGGGTCGTAGCGCGGCTCCTCCACCTCGGCCACGGGCGGTCCCGGCGGCCGCACGCGGTTCAGGCGCGAGACGATGCTGCGCGCGAGGGAGAGCGCGTGCTCGTCGTTCTCGGCGAGGTGGTCGGCCACGCCGGAGATGCGCGTGTGCACGTCGCCGCCGCCCAGATCCTCGGCGCTCACCACCTCGCCGGTCGCCGCCTTCACGAGGGGAGGGCCGCCGAGGAAGATCGTCCCTTGGTTCCGGACGATGATCGCCTCGTCGCTCATGGCCGGCACGTACGCCCCGCCGGCGGTGCACGAGCCCAGCACCACGGCGACCTGCGGGATGCCCTGGGCCGACAGGTTCGCCTGGTTGAAGAAGATGCGCCCGAAGTGCTCGCGGTCCGGGAAGACCTCGTCCTGCCGCGGCAGGAAGGCGCCCCCGGAGTCGACGAGGTAGATGCAGGGGAGGCGGTTCTGCTCCGCGATCTCCTGGGCGCGGAGATGCTTCTTCACGGTCATGGGCAGGTAGCTGCCGCCCTTCACCGTCGCGTCGTTCGCGACGATCATGCACTCCTGGCCCTCGACGCGGCCGATGCCCGCGACGAGGCCGGCCGAGGGGGCCTGGCCGTCGTACATGCCCCAGGCGGCGAGCTGGCCGACCTCGAGGAAGGGCGCGCCCGGATCGAGGAGGTGCTCGATGCGATCGCGCGGCAGGAGCTTGCCGCGCGCGACGTGCTTCTGGCGCGCGGCCTCGCCGCCGCCGCCGCGCACCTCGCGAGACTTCGCCCGCAGGTCCTCCACGAGGGCGCGCATCGCCGCCGCGTTGGCCTGGAACTCCGCCCCGCGGGTCTGGATCTCGGTCTCGAGGACCCTCATCCGCCGCTCTCTTCGAACAGCTCGCGGCCGACGAGCATACGCCGGATCTCCGAGGTGCCGGCGCCGATCTCGTAGAGCTTCGCGTCCCGCCAGAGCCTGCCCGTCGGGAACTCGTTGATGTAGCCGTTCCCGCCCAGCGCCTGGATGGCCTCGCCCGCCATCCAGGTGGCGCGCTCCGCCACGTAGAGGATGGCGGCGGCCGCGTCCTTGCGGAGCGTGCGCGCGTGGTCGGCGCGATCGCAGGCCTTGCCCACCGCGTAGGCGTAGGCCCGGCAGGCCTGCCAGGTCGCGTACATGTCCGCGAGCTTGCCCTGCATGAGCTCGAACTCGCCGATGGCCCGGCCGAACTGCTTGCGCTCGTGCACGTAGGGGAGGACGACGTCGTGGCAGGCCGCCATGATCCCGAGCGGCCCGCCGCAGAGCAGCGCGCGCTCGTAGTCGAGCCCCGACATGAGCACCTTCACGCCGTTCCCGGCGCCGCCGAGCACGTTCTCCTGCGGCACCTCGCAGTCCTCGAAGAACACCGGGTAGGTGTTCGAGCCGCGCATGCCGAGCTTGTCGAGGTGCCGGCCGCAGGAGAGGCCGCGGGTGCCCTTCTCCACGACGAAGGTGGTGAGGCCGCGCGGGGCGGCGGCGGGATCGGTGTACGCGTAGACCACGAGCACGTGGGCGTCGCCGCCGTTCGTGATCCACATCTTCCCGCCGTTCAGGACGTAGCGGTCTCCCTTCCGCTCGGCGCGCGTCCTCATGCCGAGGACGTCGGAGCCGGCGTTCGGCTCGGACATGGCGAGCGCGCCGACGTGCTCGCCCGTGACGAGCTTCGGGAGCCACCTGCGCTTCTGGGCCTCGCTCCCGTTCCGGTGGATCTGGTTCACGCACAGGTTCGAGTGCGCCCCGTAGGAGAGGCCCACCGCCGCCGAGGCGCGCGAGATCTCCTCCATCGCCACCATGTGCGCGAGGTAGCCGAGGTTCGCCCCCCCGTACTCCTCCGATACGGTCATCCCCAGGACCCCGAGGTCGCCGAGCTTCCGCCACAGGTCGGCCGGAAATTCGTTGGCGCGGTCGATCTCGGCCGCCCGGGGGGCGATCTCCTGCCTCGCGAACCGGCTCACCGCGTCGCGCAGCGCATCCACGGTCTCGCCCAGCTCGAAATCGAGTCCGATGGCCATGGTCCCACGCTAGCTGGCGAGGCGGCGCATTTGCCGCCAGAATGGGTTCCATTCGTGCCAACGTGCGATGCTTCCTGCCAGGCTGCGAATGAGGAACAGAAAGCCGCATACCGCCAGGGCCGCGACGCCGATCGCGTTCGTACGCGCCATTTTGCTGGCGTACGCGCGATACGGCGCGGACCCCGCGGGGGTCCTCCGCGAGGCTCAGATCACGCCAGAGATGCTCCGCGATCCCGAGACGCGGATCACCGCGAGCCAGATGGAGATCGTCTCGGGCGGCGCCATGCAGCAGCTCGACGACGAGGCGCTCGGCTGGTTCTCCCGCAGGCTCCCGTGGGGGAGCCTGGGCATGCTGTGCCGCGCGTCCCTGCCCTCGCCCGATCTCGAGGTCGCGCTCAAGCGCTGGTTCCGGCACCACCGCCTGCTCGCGGACGACATCGAGCTCTCCCTGACCGCCTCGCCGGGGCAGCCCGCCGTGGTCTCCATCCGGGAGAACCGCGACCTCGGCGACGTGCGCGAGTTCTGCCTGCTCTCGTACCTCCGCTACGTGCACGGCTACGCCTGCTGGGCCATCGACTCCCGCATCTCGCTCCTCGAGGTCGGGTTCCCCTTCGAGCGGCCGCCCCACGGGGCGGTCTACTCGCTCCTCTTCCCCGGGCCGGTCTCGTTCGGCGCCCGGGAGGCGCACTTCAGCTTCGACGCGAAGTACCTGTCCCTGCCGCAGCGGCGGGACGACGCGGCCCTCCGGACCATGCTGCAGCGGGCGCTGCCGCTCACGGTGCTCCAGTACCGGAGGGACCGCCTCCTCGTGCGGCGCGTCCGCGCGCTCCTCTCCGCGGACCCGGCGGCGTGGCACGACGCGGACGCCGTGGCGCGGGCCCTGCACGTCTCGACGCGATCCCTCCACCGGCACCTCGAGCAGGAGGGCGCCTCGCTCCAGGGCCTCAAGGACGAGGTCCGCCGCGAGAAGGCCCTGGAGCTCCTCTGCCGCACGCAGAAGCCGATCAAGGAGGTGGCGCGGGCCGTCGGGTTCGCGAACGAGAAGAGCTTCGCGCGGGCGTTCCGGGGCTGGACGGGGCGCTCGCCCCGGCAGTACCGGTAGAGGATGAGCCTCGACATCTCCCCCGAGGAGTTCCTGAGGCTCGCCGGCCGGGCCGCGGAGCTCGCCGGCGACTGGCTGCGGCGCCTCGACGGCCTCCCCATCCAGCCGGCCGCGAACGGAGCCCGGCTCGCGCAGGTGCTCGGCGGCGATGCCTTCCATCGGCGCGGGCCGCCGCGACCTCTACTTCTTCTTCGCGTCGCCGGGTCCCTTCAGCTCCGCCACCCAGTACGCGAGCGCCCAGCGCTCCTCCTCGGGCAGGTTCGTGAACGGGACCATCGCGGAGCCGGGCACGCCCTTCTTCAACGTCTCGAAGATCTGCGCCGGCTTCGAGCCGTTCTTGAAGCGCTCGGTGGCGAAGTTCCGGGGCCTCGGGCTGAGCGCCGCGGCGGCGATGCCGTCGCCGGCGCCCTTGTCGCCGTGGCAGGCGGAGCAGTTCCGCTCGAACGAGGCGCGGCCCTTCTCGAGCAGCTCGGGAGTCTTCTTCGGCGCCTCGGCCGACCCCGCCGGGGCTGCGGCGAGGAGCGCGCCGGCGGCGAACGCGACGAGCCTCTCCTTCATGGTCCCTCCCTCCTGCAACGGAGGGCCGATTTCTAACGCAGGGCGAGCCCACACGCCGCCGAGCCCGCGGGTGCGTCCTCCGTTACCTTCCGCGCATGATCGCAAAGCGGAAGCTCGGCCGACAGGGTCTCGAGGTCTCGGCGCTCGGCCTCGGCTGCATGGGGATGAGCCAGCACTACGGGGCGCCCGACGACCGGGAGTCGATCGCGACGATCCACCGGGCCATCGAGCTCGGCGTCACCTTCCTCGACACCGCCGAGGTGTACGGACCCTTCGTGAACGAGGAGCTCGTCGGGCGCGCCCTGGCGGGCCGGCGCGACGGCGTCGTCCTCGCCACGAAGTTCGGCTTCCGCATCGAGGGCGGGAAGTCGGTGGGCGTGGACAGCCGGCCCGGGCGCGTGCGCGAGGCGGTGGAGGCGTCGCTGCGCAGGCTCGGCACGGATCGGATCGACCTCCTCTACCAGCACCGCGTGGATCCGGCCGTCCCCATCGAGGACGTGGTCGGGGCCATGGCCGCGCTCGTGCGCGAGGGCAAGGTGCGCTTCCTCGGCCTGTCCGAGGCGGGGGAGAGGACCCTCCGGCGCGCCCATGCCGTCCATCCCATCTCCGCGCTCCAGAGCGAGTACTCGCTCTGGGAGCGGAACCTCGAGCCGCGCATCCTCCCGCTCCTGCGCGAGCTCGGCATCGGCCTCGTGCCCTTCAGCCCCCTCGGCCGCGGCTTCCTCACCGGCACGGCCCAGCGCGCCGAGGCGTACCCGGAGAGCGACTATCGCCGCAAGGATCCGCGCTTCCAGGGCGAGAACTTCGACCGGAACCTGGGCGCCGCGGAGGCCGTCCGCGAGCTGGGCCGCCGGCGGAACGCGACGCCCGCGCAGATCGCGCTCGCCTGGCTCCTCGCCAGGGGGGACGACGTCGTGCCCATCCCCGGCACGAAGCGGCGCACGTTCCTCGAGGAGAACGTGGGCGCGCTCCGGGTGAAGCTCGGGCCGGAGGACCTGGCCGCCCTCGACGCCCTGCTCCCCGCCGGAAAGGCCGCGGGGGAGCGATACAACCCGGAGATGGCGAAGCTCATCGACCGCTGACGGCTCTCGGACGGGGCGCCGGGACCACTCCGGGTGTAACCCGCGCGGTCCGGCGAGGAGTGCGGTCGTACCCGGAGCGGAAGCCCCATCCGAGCCCCTGCTCGCCGTCTTCACCCGGAGCGAGGATCCGCCCCGCAGTTCCGCCCCGCAAAGGAAAAGGAGCAGACGCCATGAGACGCGCCCCTGCGCTGGCGGGGTTGCTCGCATCGATTCTTCCGTGCGCAGCCCACGCCAATGACGAGATCCTGAAGCTCTCCAAAGACGACGGTCAGTGGGTGACCCCGAGCAAGAACTACGCGTCCACCCGCTACAGCTCGCTCGCCCAGATCACCACGCGCAACGTCGGCAAGCTCAAGGAGGCCTGGAGCTTCGCCACCGGCGCGCTCCGCGGCCACGAGGGCCAGCCGCTCGTCGTCGGCACGACGATGTACGTTCACTCCGCGTACCCGAACTACATCTACGCGCTCGACCTCACGCGGGAGGGCGCGCCCATCCTGTGGCAGTACACGCCGAAGCAGGACGACCGCGCCGTTCCCGTGGCGTGCTGCGACCTCGTCCACCGCGGCATCAACTACGCCGACGGCAAGATCCTCTTCTCCACGCTCGACGGCCAGGTCATCGCGCTCGAGGCCGCCACCGGCAAGGAGCTCTGGAAGGTGCGGAACGCCGATCCGGCGAAGGGCGAGACGATGACGATGGCCGGCCTCGTCGTGAAGGACAAGTACATCGTCGGCGTCTCGGGCGGCGAGTTCGGCATCCGCGGCTTCGTCGCGGCCTACGACATCCACGACGGCAGGCAGGTCTGGAAGGCCTACAGCATGGGGCCCGACGAGGACGTGAAGCTCGCCGCCGACTTCAACAGGGCCAATCCGCACTACGGTCAGGCGGGCCAGGGCACGCAGACGTGGCCCGGCGAGCAGTGGAAGATGGGCGGCGGCTCGACGTGGGGCTGGTACTCGTACGACCCGGAGCTGAACCTCCTCTACCACTCGACCGGGAACCCCGGCACCTGGAACCCCACGCCGCGCAAGGGCGACGACAAGTGGTCCATGACCATCTTCGCCCGCGATCCGGACACGGGGATGGCGAGGTGGGGCTACCAGATGACGCCGTGGGACGCCTGGGACTACGACGGCATCAACGAGCACGTCCTCGTCGACCTCACCGTGAAGGGCAAGCCGGTGAAGGCCCTCGTCCACTTCGACCGGAACGGCTTCGCCTACACGCTCGACCGCACCAACGGCACGCTGCTCGTGGCCGAGCCGTTCGTCTACGTGAACTGGGCGAAGGGCATCGACCTCAAGACCGGCCGGCCCATCGAGGATCCCGCGAAGCGCACGAAGGAGGGCGAGGAC
The DNA here is from genome assembly GCA_036523995.1 of Anaeromyxobacter sp. Lineage (GTDB taxonomy): Bacteria > Myxococcota > Myxococcia > Myxococcales > Anaeromyxobacteraceae > Anaeromyxobacter. The sequence continues at coordinate 6,565 of DATDDC010000561.1, read as the reverse complement.
ACGAAGGACATCTGCCCCTGCGCCATGGGCGGCAAGGACCAGCAACCCTCCTCGTTCTCGCCGAAGACGAAGCTCTTCTACCTCGGCACGAACAACATGTGCATGAACTACGAGGGCGTGGACGTGAAGTACACCGCCGGCGCTCCCTACGTCGGCGCGAACGTGCTCATGATGCCCGGCCGCGGCGGGCACCTCGGAGAGTTCATCGCCTGGGACGCGACCACCGGCAAGAAGGCATGGGGCATCAAGGAGCCGTACCCGGTGTGGAGCGGCGCCCTCACCACCGCCGGCGACCTCGCCTTCTACGGTACGATGGACGGCTGGTTCAAGGCCGTGGACGCGAGGAACGGAAAGCTCCTCTGGAAGCGCAAGCTCGCCTCCGGGATCATCGGCAACCCCATCACCTACCTCGGCCCGGACAAGAAGCAGTACGTCGCGGTCTACTCCGGGGTGGGCGGCTGGTTCGGCCTCCCGGTCGCGGCGCACCTCCCCGGCCACGATCCGTACGGCGCCCTCGGCGCGGTGGGCATCGCCTACAAGTCCGGCCTCGACAAGGCGACGAGCGTCGGCGGCACGCTCCACGTCTTCGCGGTGGAGTCGGATCGCACGGCGGTGTCGAGCCGCTGAAGCGCCCCCGCGGGGTCCGGCGCCGGAGGGCCCGGCGCCGGATCGGCGGGCGCCGTCCGGTCACGCCCAGCGAAGGGAGCCCCTCGTGCACGCACGCCCGCTCCGCGCCGCCCTCGCCGTCGCTTGCGCCCTCGTCGCGGGACCCGCACCGGGCGATCCCGCCCCGCCGCTCCGCGTCTGCGCCGACCCCGACAACCTGCCGTTCTCGAACCAGCGCGGCGAGGGCTTCGAGAACCGGATCGCGGAGGTCGTCGCGAAGGACCTGGGCGTGCCCCTCTCCTACTTCTGGTGGCCGCACCAGCGCGGGCTCGTGCGCCGGACGCTCGGCGAGGACCGCTGCGACGTCCTCGTGGGCATCCCCCGCGACTTCGGCCCGGTCCTCGCGACGAAGGCCTACTACCGGACGACGTACGTCATCGTCTCGCGCCCGGAGCTCGGGATCCGCTCCCTCGACGATCCGGCGCTGAAGCGGCTGCGCATCGGCGTCCACCTCGACACGCCGCCCTGGGCCGCGCTCGGCGAGCGCGGCCTCATGGCGAACGTGCGGGGATATCCCCTCATGTTCGACTGGCGCGACTCCGACGGAACGCGCCGCCCTGCCAAGGTCCTCGAGGACCTGAGGGACGGCGCGATGGACGTGGCGATCGTGTGGGGACCCATGGCCGGGTGGTTCGCCAAGAAGAACGCGCTCCGGCTCGCGATCGTGCCGGTGCCCGACGGCGGCCGGACCCCGATGAGCTTCGAGATCTCCATGGGCGTGCGGAAGTCGGACGCGGCGCTGAAGGCGCGGCTCGAGGGCGCCATCGACCGGCAGGGCGCGGAGATCGAGAAGGTCCTGGCGGACTACGGCGTCCCGGTCGTTGCCGCGAAGGGCGCGCCGCCATGAGCCGCCACGCCGGCGCCGCCGTCGCGTGCCTCCTCGCGCTCCTCGGCCTCGCGAGCGGCCTCTCCCCCGTGCTCGCGCAGAAGGCCGAGGCGAAGAAGCTGAACCCGTACACGGGCAACGAGGAGGCCATCCGCGAGGGCCGGAAGCTCTACCTCAGGTACGGCTGCGCCGGCTGCCACGGCGTGGGCGGCGGCGGCGGCATGGGCCCCGCCGTCACCGACGACGAGTGGAAGTTCGGTAGCGACGACGAGGTCCTCATGAAGCTCGTCAAGGGCGAGATCCCGGAGCAGAGGATGCCGAAGGTCTTCGGAGCGCTCACGGAGGACGAGATCTGGAAGATCCTCGCGTACGTACGCTCGCAGTACGCGGGGGATCCGAGCAAGGTGGACTGGTAGCGCGGAGGCCCCCATCCGGGCGCTCCGAAGTGGCGGGTCGCGGTTCGCCCCTCTCCGGTGTCCAGACAGTCGAAGGTCAACGACTTCTGGAACCGAGGGGGCCGGTCATGCAGGGAGTCATCACGAGCCGACACATCGTCCTGCAGGGCATCACCATCATCCGGCTGTGGGGCCTCGCGACCTGGCTCGCGTGCGTGCGGGCGGCGCTCTCGCGCGAGCAGACGACCTTCCTCGGCGTCCTCTACGGCCGCTGATCCCGGCGCCGGAGGCGGGCGGCTACATCTCCTCCGCGAGCTCCTTCACCAGCTCCTCGGGATCGAGCACGACCTTCCAGCTCGCTGCGCCGCTCTGGGAGAGCCGGGTCGCCCACGCGCCGAGGCGCTTGCGGTAGGTCGTCGGGTCGAGCTTGTCGGCGGCGAGCCGCTTCACGTTCATGGCGACGACGTCGATGCCCTCGAGCTCCTTCGGGCCGAGCGCGCGCTTCGCGCCGGGCGGGAGCTCCTCCTTCATGTCGCTGAAGATGACGATGGTCTTCTTGCCGGCGCGGGTCTCGCGCAGGTACTCGGCCGCGAGCATGAGCGCGCCGCTGATGTCGGTGAAGCGCGCCCGCTTCCGCGCCGCCGCGAACCGGTCGAGCCTCGCCGCGAGCGCGAGCTTCTGGGCGTTGGCGCGGCTCGGCTGGGAGTCGAGCGTGACGGTCGCCTCCACGTTCTCCTTGCCGTAGCTGTCGCCGTCGATGCGCACGAGGAGGAAGCTGTCGCCCGGGCGCACCTTGGGGAGGAGGCCGGTCCGGACGATGTGCGCCACCTCGGGGCGCTGATCGTCGTAGGTGCCCGAGACGTCCACGAGCACGCAGGTCGCCCGCGCGTGGGAGCGGCCGTCGGAGCAGCCGGTCACGGCGGCGAGGCCCAGGGCGGCGATGGCGGCGGTCGTCTTCATCGAGGCGCCTTGAAATGCGCCGTGGGCTCGGCGGGATTGCGGAGCGCGCCCGCCACGCGAGCGTAGCCCTCCGCCGGGCGGCCGCTGCGGCTCTGCACGAGGCGCTCGAGCTGCAGCGGAACGATGATGTAGATGTCGTAGGCGTGCGCGAGCGCGGCCACGAGGTAGCGCAGGGCGTGGCCGGCGAGGCGCAGGAGGACTCCGAAGCCGCGGACGAGGAGCACGAGGGCGCGTCCGATGACGTGCCGGCCGCTCTCCACCAGCATCTCGAGCGGGACCGCGATCATCGCCAGGATCCAGGGGAGGATGAACCCGAGCACCGCCTGGCCGATCACGGGGATGCGGGAGAGGAGCGGCGCCGCCACGGTCTCCCTCCCCCTCACCGCCGCGCCGGAGAGCGCCAGGGCGAGGGCCTTGTCCGCCTCGAGGAGCTGCTCGCGCAGGATGGCGAGCGAGGCCTCGATGCAGGCGAGGAGCAGGAGGCCGGCGAGCGCCGTCACGAAGATGATGCGGCGCCGGGATGGGGAGAGGGTGGCGAGCCTGGGGAAGAGCCGGGTGATGCCGAGCGACTCCATCACGAAGATGCCGGCGGCCACCTCCATGAGCACGATGACGAGCGCGGCGATCATGGAGATGGGCATGCCCAGGACCCACGCGCCGCCGGCCACGAGCTCGGACATGGGCCGGGCGATGAGCTGGAAGTTCACGAGGCCGCCGAAGCCCGCCACGGCCACCACGAACGCCGAGATGATGAACAGGTTGAGCGCGCTCCCCGCGAGCACGCGCTCCGCGGCGTCCTCGCCGCGGCGGATCTTCTCGTACTGCTCGAGATGGGCGTCGGCGCGGGCCGAGGCCTCGAGCGTCCTCCCGACGGTCTTCCCCACCTGCTCGAGCAGGGCGTGGATGTTCTTCCAGTGGATGGCGCTCTTCGCCAGGATGTCGTGCCGCTCCGCGGTCGCCTCCCGGTAGGCCTGGAGCGTCTTCTTCTCCTGGGCCACGGCCGAGCGGTGGATCTCGTCGAGCACCTTCTGCACCGTGCGGTCGCCGGCCCTGGGGATGTTCACGACGGCGCGGATGGCCTCGGGCCAGCCGGGGGCCTCGGGCGGAACGACGCCGGAGGCCTTGAAGTCCTCCTCCACGTTCTTCACGCTCTCGTCGAGCCGGCGGTGGAGCGCGGGGTACTGCTTCAGCTCCACCGTGAACGTCGTGGAGAGGCGCCGGAACTCGTGCTCGAGCTTCCCCTCCTGCTCGGCGCGGGCCGCCTCGAGCAGGACCTCGCGGTTCCGTTTGCGCAGGTCTTCGGCCGTGCTGCGCATCCAGCGCGCCGCGATGCGCAGGCTCCCGCCCAGCGCCGCGCCCAGCTTGCGCAGGGCGCGGTGCATGGGCACGCGCGCCGCATAGAAGAGGAGCTGCGTGACGAGCCAGAGGACGAACAGCGAGAGGGCGGGGCTTTCGGGCCAGAGGTAGAGGCTCTGCATGGCGCGCGAAATATGTTCGCGCCCAGTGTAGGGTTTCAAACGACCCACGCACGAGGGAGCACGGCCGGGAGAGGCCCCGGGAGGGCTCCCGGGCGAGCCCCGTTCGAGCACGGGCGCCGCGCGTCGCGCCGCGGCTCAGCGCGCCGGCGCCGGCCGCTTGATGAACTTGGCGGCGACGAAGGCGAGGAGGGCGAGCAGGACGCCGGAGAGGACGCCGATGACCGGGCCGGTCAGCAGGATAATCACGCGCGGTGAATAGGACATCCCCGCCGCGAGCGCGGCCTCGTTAGGATGCCGGGCGAGGTACACGTCGACGAACCAGGCGCGCACCGCCGTCATCCAGACGGAGTTCACGATGCCCACCATGAGGCCGTGGAGGTAGTGCCTCCGCTCCACCCGGCGGGCGATCACCCAGGCGCAGAAGAGGAAGATGACGAGCCAGAACACCGGCTCCACGTTGCTCGGGATGAAGAAGACGGTGAGGAACCCCATCGCCACCCCGAAGCCCGACAGCGCGAACACGAGACGCCAGTTCATCGCGATTCCTCCAGCTCCCGGGCGCGGCGCGCGAGGAAACGCCGCTCGGCCTCGTTCCTCGCGAGCGCGTGCGCCCGCCGGTACGCCGTCACCGCCTCCTCTCGCCGCCCCAGCCTGCGCAGGAGGTCGGCGCGCGTTGCGTGCCACAGATGATAATGCGAGAGCGGGTCCGCGAGCGCGTCGACGAGGGGGAGCGCCGCGGCGGGCCCCTCCGCCATGGAGACCGCGGCGGCCCGGTTCAGGGCCACGACGGGAGAGGGGTGCCGGGCGTGGAGGAGGTCGTAGAGGCCGGCGATCTGGCGCCAGTCGGTGTCCTCCGCCCGCGCCGCGTCGGCGTGCACCGCTGCGATGGCCGCCTCGAGCCCGTAAGGGCCGGGCGGGGCGCGGCGCAGGGCCGCAGCGAGGATGTCCTTCCCCTCCTCGATCTGCGCGCGGTCCCAGCGCGCGCGATCCTGGTCCGCCAGGAGGACGAGCTCGCCCGCCGCGTCGGCGCGGGCCTCGCGCCGCGCGTCGTGGAGCAGCATGAGCGCGAGGAGCGCGTCGAGCTCCGCCTCGGGCGCGGGCAGGAGCCTGCGGACGAGGCGGGCGAGGCGGATGGCCTCCGCGCAGAGCTCGCGCCGGACGAGCGCCTCGCCCTGCGCGGCCGCGTAGCCCTCGTTGAACACGAGGTAGAGGACGGACATGACCTCGCCCAGGCGCTCGGGCAGATCCGCCGAGGCGGGGATGCGGTAGGGGATGCCGGCGGCGCGGATCTTGGCCTTGGCGCGCACGAGCCGCTGCGCCATGGTGGCGGCGGGCACGAGGAAGGCCCGCGCGATCTCGTCCGTGCCCAGGCCGCACAGGGTCCGCAGCGTGAGCGCCACCTGCGCCTCCGGGGAGAGCGCCGGGTGGCAGCAGGTGAAGATGAGCCGCAGCCGCTCGTCGGGCACGGCGCCCTCCTCGGCCGGATCCTCGTCCGCCCGCGCCGCGAGGCCGTCGAGCGCGGCCTGCGCGGCGTCGCCGCCGACGAGGCGGGCGCGGCCGCGCAGGCGATCGAGCGCCTTGTGCCGGGCGGTGCCGTAGAGCCAGGCGCGCGGGTTGCGGGGCTCGCCCCGCGGCCAGGCCGCCGCCGCGGCGGCGAACGCCTCCTGCAGCGCCTCCTCGGCGACGTCGAAGTCGCCGAAGGCCTGGATGAGGGCGGAGAGGAGGTGCCCCCACTCCGCCCGGCACAGGTGTTCGATCTCGCTCAACTGAACTTCTGGATGGGCCGGACCTCGATGCACCCGGAGCGCGCGCCGGGGATCTTGCCGGCCATGTGGATGGCCTCGTCGAGGTCCTTCGCGTCGACGAGGTAGAACCCGCCGAGCTGCTCCTTGGTCTCGGCGAACGGTCCGTCGGTGGTGAGCCGCTTGCCGTCGCGCACGCGCACGGTGGTGGCCGTGCTCGTCGGCTGCAGCGCGTTGCCGCCCCGGATCGCCTTCGCGAACTCGCTGCCGAAGGCGCGGTACTCCCTCATCTCGTCTTCCGGATACCCCTTCGCGTAGCGCTTCTCGTTCTCGTAGATGAGCAGCAGGTACTCCATGGTGTTCCTCCTTCCCTCCGGCGTCACGTCGGACGGGAGGGGGCGAGATCGACAGGGCGACCCTTCGGGGTCGACCTCGGCACACCCGGCCGGCTCGCCCGCTCGCTAGAACGTCTGCTGCACCCGCGTGTACACGAACCGG
>DATDDC010000560.1:0-2812 GCA_036523995.1 Anaeromyxobacter sp. | reverse complement strand
GGCGACGCCGGGTCCTCCCGGCACGAGAGCGCGGCGGCCGCGAGGCAGGCGAGGAGGGGCGTCCGCACGGTGCGGAAGAACCTAGCACGGCTCCGGCGCAGGGCAGGCCGCGGGCAGCGCGGCCGCCTCAGCGAGCGTCCGCGTGCTTCTGCTTGTACTCCGCGATGCTCTTCTTGAGATCCCGGTACTCCTCGCAGGAGAAGAAGCAGAGCTTGTCGAGCGCCTTGAGGTGCTCCTCCGCCTTGGCGAGGTTCCCGACCATGAGGTAGGCCTCGCCGACGTACTCGTGCGCTCCGAGGTGCTTCGGGTCCAGCTTGAGCGCCCTCTCGTAGTGCGCGAAGGCCACCTCCGTGTTGCCCCGATTGCGCTCGGCGAAGCCGAGCAAGGTGTGGACGTCCGGGTTCGAGGCGTCCCGCGCGGCGGCCTTCTCGAGGAGCTGGATGGCCCCGGGCCAGTCCTTGGCCTCGATGGCCTTCCGGCCGGCCGCGAGGTTCGGATCGACGGGCTTCGCAGGCGGATCGGGGGAGCGCATGTCGGAGGCGAGCGCGGCGGCCGAGGCGCACGCGAGCGCGAGCGCGGCGCCGATGCGCATCGCGGACAGGAGCGGGTTCGCCATGGCGGGCCTCCGGCGGTGTTCGGACTGCCTGGAGTGTAATGCGCGCCCAACCGTCGCTCTGCGGGAGACCCGCTCGGGGACTCGCCGCCGCGCGAAGCCGAGGGGTTCGTCCGCTGCGCCGCCCGCGCGCCCGCGCATCATGGGCCCGCCCCATTCCGCGCGCTCATCCGCGGTGCCCTCGCGCGCACGTTCGCGGGATCACGCCCGGCGCGCCGCCTGCGCCCCGACGAGCGGCAGCGCGAAGCGGCGCCGCTCCCAGCCGAGCGAGACCGCGCCGGTGGCCCGCGGGCGCTCCCAGCGCGATCCGGAGCCCCCGTTCTCGTGGCCTACACGTACGCGGCGTCACATTTCACCCCGAGGACGATCTCCCACGTGAACGGGGCGAACCTCCGCTCGCGCAGGGGCGCGTGTCGGACGGTGCCGCCCCCGCCCGAAGGGGGGTACCGATGAGACGAAGCGTGCTGTGGCCATGGGCGATCGTGGCGTTCGCGTCGCCGGCGCTCGGCCAGGTCGAGGTGCGGTCCGCTTCGCCCCAGGCCCTGGCCTGGGACGGGAAGGCGCTGTGGACCGTGGATCAGGACGCCAAGGTGCGCATGCTCGACGCGCAGTCCGGCGCGGAGGTCCGGGCGCTGGACTCGGCGGTGAAGACACCGCGCGCGATGGTGTTCGAGGGTGAGCGCATCTGGATCGCGGACGACAAGGCCATGATCCTCTCGGCCCTCGATCGCGCCACCGGCCGAGTGGTGAAGACGGTGCCGCTCCCGACTTCGCCCGAGAGGGGATTCAAGTCCGTCGAGGGGCTCGCTTGGGACGGCAAGCACCTGTGGGCCGCGTACTACGCGGGCTTCTCCAGCTCCCTCAACGAGATCGATCCGGAGACGGGGCGCCTGCTGCGAAGCATCTACGCCGACTGTCACCCGCGGGGTCTCGCCTCGGACGGCGCGAAGCTCTGGACGCTTTGCAACGGAGGCGGGACGGTCCCCGCCGTCGTCGATCAGCGACCCATCCTCGAGCGGGAGCACGAGATGCTCAAGGCGCGCACATTCCTCGCCCGCGTCGAGGCGCAGGACCCCTCCAGCTTGACGTTCGACGGCAAGAACCTCGTGGTCCTCGACCGCCGCTCGAGGAAGATCGTCCGCGTTCCGCTCCCGACGGATCGCTAGGCCAAAGGAGAACGACCATGTCGCGTCTCAAGAACTCGTGGCCGATGCTGGCCGCGGTGCTCCTCGCCGCCGCCGGCTCGGGCTGCGCGCACAAGTACGCGGTGCTCATCAGCGCCAACAAGACCACGCAGGACGACGTCGCCATCCACTCCGAGTGGTGGTACGACCTCATGCTGCAGTACAAGACGTTGAAGGACAACGGCTTCGACGACGACAAGATCGTCGTTCTGTACGGCGACGGGTCGGACTTCGCGACCGCCCACGCGTCCTACGACGCGAAGAAGGTCTTCGGCCACGGCATCACGACCATGGCGGTCAGCAGGGCGAACGTGCAGAAGGCGTTCGCCGATCTCGCGTCGAAGGTGACGGATAAGGACTACCTCTACGTCTGGTGGATGGGGCACGGCGGCGGTGGCGGGCCGAACGGGTGCTCGCTGTCGATGCTCATCAGCAACACCGGAGAGCTCGTGACGGACGTCGAGTTCGCGAGCTACGTAGCGGCCGTCCCGAAATACAAGAAGCGGTCCATCGCCGTGATGACGTGCCACTCCGGCGGGATCCTCGACCAGTTCGCGGCGGCCGGTAGCCGCACGGTGGCGCTCGCCAGCTCGACGTGCGCCCAGAACTCGTACGACGCCAACCAGACCTGCGACCAAGTGGTGCACGCGGAGTTCAACTACGTCATGCCCAACGGCCTCCGCCGGAAGGACTGGTGCAACGCTCCCGTCGCGTCGGACAAGAACGCCGACGGGCTCGTGAGCTGGTTCGAGGCCCACCAGTACGACCAGGCGAGCATGACGAACTCCACGCCGCAGCTCGGGGACCCGGACGGTCTGGCCGCGCCGACGGCCATCAAGAGCGCCGACCCCTGAAGCGGGCAGCGACGCCGGCCGGAGCCCGCACGGGCGCGGCTCCGGCCGCTCGCTTCGGGAACCGCTTCGGCACCTGCGGCGAGACCCGCGGGCCCCGGGAAACTGGGCGACGCGCATCCGGAGGCTGAACCTCGCGCCGTGGCCGGCAGCCGAGCGCGACG
>DATDDC010000559.1:0-9348 GCA_036523995.1 Anaeromyxobacter sp. | reverse complement strand
TCCTGGGCGGCAACGAGGTGCGCTCGGGGCAGGCGAAGCTGAAGGACGTGAAGACGCGGGAGGAGACGCCGGTGGAGCTGGGGAGACTGGTCGAGAGGCTGAAGGCGCGCTAGGACGGCGACCCCGACCTCGATCTCGACGCCGACCTCGATCTCGACCCCGACCCCGACCGCGACCCCGACCGCGACCCCGACCGCGACCCCGACCGCGACCTCGACCGCGACCTCGACCGCGACCGCGACCCCGACCGCGACCTCGACCGCGACCTCGACCCCGACCCCGACCGCGACCTCGGACCTCGACCTCGGACCTCGACCCCGACCGCCACCTCGACCCCGACCGCTGACGGCCGACGCCGGCCCAGCGAAGGACGGGCGGGCCGCTCGCGCGGTCCACCCGTCGGAACCTTCGCTCGGCGGGGCTCGACGCTACTTCCGCCGGTTGAACTTCTCCATGAGGTCGCCGAGCCGCGCGCGGCCGTCGCCCTGGCGCCGCAGGTACTCGCGGTAGTCGTCCTCGCCGCCGTCGCGGTTGAGCGCCTTGATGGACAGGGCCACCTTGCGCTCCTGGACGTCCATGTCGATGACCTTCACGTCGATCTCGTCCGCCTCCTTCACGACGTCGCGCGGGTTCTCGACGCGCTCGTCCTTCATCTCGGAGACGTGCACGAGGCCCTCGATGCCGGGCTCGATCTCCACGAAGGCGCCGAAGTCGGTGACCTTCGTGACCTTGCCCTTCACGCGCGAGCCCACCGGGTGGCGCTCGGAGAGCGTGGTCCAGGGGTCGGGCTGGATCTGCTTGATGCCGAGGCTGAAGCGCTCGTTCTCGACGTCGATGTTGAGCACCACCGCCTCGACCACGTCGCCCTTCTTGAACTTCTCGCCGGGGTGCTTGATGCGCTCCGTCCAGGAGATGTCGGAGACGTGCACGAGGCCGTCGATGCCCTCCTCCACGCCGACGAAGATGCCGAAGTCGGTGACGTTGCGGACCTCGCCGCGGATGACCGAGCCGATGGGGTACTTGTCCTCGAGGAGCGTCCAGGGGTTCGCCTCGATCTGCTTCATGCCGAGGCTGATCCGCTTGGCCTTGGGATCGATGTCGAGCACCACGGCCTCGACCTGCTGGCCGACCTCGACGAGCTTCGAGGGGTGCTTCACGCGCTTCGTCCAGCTCATCTCGGAGACGTGGACGAGGCCCTCGACGCCCTGTTCCAGCTCGATGAAGGCGCCGTAGTCCGTGAGCGAGACGACCTTGCCCTTCACGCGCGAGCCGACGGGGTACTTCTCGTCGGCGCGGTGCCACGGGTCCTCCTGGATCTGCTTGAGGCCCAGGGAGACGCGCTCGGAGGCGGGGTCGAACTTGAGGACGACGACGCGGACCTCCTGCCCGACCTCGAACATCTCGGAGGGGTGGCCGATGCGGCCCCAGCTCATGTCGGTGACGTGGAGGAGGCCGTCGATGCCGCCGAGGTCGATGAAGGCGCCGTAGTCCGTCAGGTTCTTCACGACGCCCTTGAGGATGGCGCCCTCCTTCAGGTTCTTCAGCGTCTCCTTCTTCAGCTCCTCGCGCTCCTTCTCGAGCAGCACGCGGCGCGAGAGGACGATGTTGCCCCGCTTCTTGTTGAACTTGATGACCTTGAACTTGAACTTCTCGCCGATGAGCTTGTCGAGGTTCCGCACCGGCCGGATGTCCACCTGGGAGCCGGGGAGGAACGCCTTCACGCCGATGTCGACGGAGAGGCCGCCCTTCACGCGGCCGACGATCACGCCCTCGACGAGCTCGTCGCGCTCGCACGCGGCGGAGATCTCGTCCCAGATGCGCATCTTGTCGGCCTTCTCCTTGGAGAGGACGACCATGCCCGTGTCGTTCTCACGGGACTCGACGAGCACGTCCACCTTGTCGCCCACCTTCACGGCGGGCTCGCCGCCGGGCGCCGGCACGAACTCGGAGATGGGAACCTGGCCCTCGGACTTGTAGCCGATGTCGACGACCGCGTAGTCCTTGGTCAGCGCGATGACGGTGCCTGGGACGACCTTGCCTTCCTCGATGGGACCGCCGGTCTTCTGGCTCTGCTCGAACAGGGTCGCGAAGTCCTCGATCTCGGCCTCGGGCATGCGGGGAGTCTGGTTCTGCATTCGTTGGAGACCAACCTTTGTCGGGAATGCGCCGGCCCTTCGACATCCAGCCGCGCCCGCGGCCACCTGGGCTCAGCCGAGCTCTCGGATCGGCTCGGAGCGAGCGTGCTGGACGAAGTCGCCGGCGAAGACCACTACCGCCCCCTGGTTCGTTGCGCCGTGTTTCCGGTCCGGGGATCGAGGCCGACGGCGTCGCCGGAGCCACACCCCGGCGTACATCGCAATAACGGCGAAGGGCGCACGCTACACGCGCGATTTCACGGCGTCAAGCGCGGCAGGATGCCCCCCGGCGCCTTCGGGGGAGAGGTTCCGGAGCCAGTTGGCGACGCCCTCGACCACCCAGTCCGGCGTGGAGGCGCCGGCCGAGAGGCCGACCACCCGGCAGCCCTGGAACCATCCGGGCTCGAGCTCGGCCTCGGTCTCGACGTGCCAGGTCCGCGGCTGGATCTCGCGGCAGATCTCCGCGAGGTGACGGGTGTTCGCGCTGTTCTTGCCCCCCACCACCACGACGGCGTCCACCTGCGCGGCGAGGGAGCGGGCGTCCGCCTGGCGCTCCTCCGTGTCGTTGCAGATGGTGTTCACCGCCCGGACCTCCTTCAGGCGGAGGGAGAGCGCCCCCACCACCCGCTCGAAGTCGGCTCCGATGCAGGTCGTCTGGGCGATGACCGCGACCTTCTTGGCGTCCAGGTTGGGGATGGGTCCGCCCGGCTTCACCACGGTGCAGGGCCCCTCGGCGTACGACACGACGCCCTTGATCTCGGCGTGGTTCTCGTCGCCCACGATGACGATGTGGTAGCCCTCGCGCGAGAGCCGCTGCGCCACGGCCTGCGGGTACTTCACGTAGGGGCAGGTGCCGTCCACGACCTCGAGGTCGCGCTCCTCGGCCCGCTCCATCTCCTCGCGCACCGCGCCGTGCGTCCTCACGACGACGGTGGTCCCGTCGGCCACCTCGCCGATTGCGCTCACCGTCCCGACGCCCTTCTCGCGGAAGCGGGCCACGGCCTGCGGGTTGTGGATGATGGGGCCGAGCGTCACGACGGGGCCGCCCTGGCGCTGGTCGGCGACCTCCACGACCTTGTCGACCGTCCGGCGCACGCCCCAGCAGAAGCCGGCGGTCTTGGCGATCTTCACGTCCACGCGGGGCTCATATAACGCACGGCGGCCGCCCCGGCCAAGCTACGCCCCCTTCTCCCCCACGAAGCGGTCTTTTTCGTCCCGGAAGAGGACGTTGAACGTCGTGAGCGAGCCGTAGCAGCGGGTCACGTACTGCTGCATGTCGACCTTCTCGGCGTCGCTGAGCTTCTCGTGCGCGTTGATCTTCTGCTCGAGGACGCGCAGCCGGTCGCGGATCATGACGACCTTGTGGAGGAACGCGTCGAGCGAGATCTCCTTCGGCTGCGTCGCCGGATCGCCGGGCTTCAGCACCACGGTGCCGCCCTCCCACTTCGGCGCGAGCCGGACGTCGGCCTCCTCCTCGCGCAGCGCTTCGCGGATGGCCTGGGCGAATTCCTCGCGGGTCATGTCGGTGAGCTCCTCGGGAAGGGGGGCGGCGGGTTGCCGAGCGATCGCCGGCGCGGGGCGGGCCTCCCGCTCCGCCTCGCGCTCGGGATGCCCGGCCGGGCGGACGGTAGGCTCCGCGGGGCGTGCCACGGCGCGGCGCCGCGAGCGCTCGGGTGGAGGCGCCTGGGGGACGGCGGCGTCGCGGGAGAGGTAGCGCTCGCAGGAGGGCGCGGTGCCGGGGAAGTCCCCCGTGCGCACCCCGAGGCGGCACGGGCCGATGGGCCCGCGCTCGTCCTCGAGGATGGGCCTCCAGAGGCGGCAGCTCCCGCACTCCTTGGGACCGTAGACGCGGAGGGACCCCGGGTCGCCCTTCGCCTCGGGTGAAGGCCCCCCGCGCCCACCGGCGCCTCCCGCCGTATCGTCGCCGGGATTCATCGCTTCCTCGGCGCCGCCGGGCCGGAGAGGCCGCGCGCGGCCCGCCGCGCCTCCACCTCGCGGACGAGCTTCTCGACCACGTCGTCGAGGGAGAGCCCGCCCGTGTCGATGACCATGGCGTCGGCGGCGGGCCGGAGCGGCGCCACCGCGCGATGCGAATCGTCCCGGTCGCGCCGGAGCTGGTCCGCGAGGACCTCCTCGTACGTCTGCGCATCGCCCTTCGCGGCGAGCTCGGCGTGCCGGCGCCGGGCGCGCTCCTCCGGCGAGGCCGTGAGGAAGAACTTCGCCTCGGCGTCGGGAAAGACGACCGTCCCGATGTCGCGACCCTCGAGGACGGCCCCCGCGTTCCCGGGAGCGAGCGCGAGCCGGCGCTGCAGGTCGAGGAGGCCGGCGCGCACCACGGGCCGCCCCGAGACCTTGCTCGCCCCGAGCGACATGGGCGGCGTGCGGATCTCGGCAGAGACGTCCTCGTCGCCGAGGAGGACGCGCTGCCCGGCGCCCTCCGCCGCGGGCGGGGCGAAGCGGACGTCCACGCCGGGGAGGAGCTCCGCGAGGCGCGCGTCGTCGTCGAGCGCGATCCCCCGGCGCGTCGCGGCGAGCGCGACGGCCCGGTAGATGGCGCCCGTGTCCACCATGGCGAAGCCGAGCCGCGCGGCGGTGCGCCGCGAGGCGGTCGACTTGCCCGCCCCTGCGGGCCCGTCGATCGCCACGATGAACGGCCGCGGGCTCACTTCATCATCCTACCGGGGGGCCGATGAGACCGTTCCCCCGGTCCCCCCCACTCGCTCGAGATCCGAGCTCGCGGCGAAGCCGCCTCATCTCTGGGGGCCCCCTGGGGGGCTGGCCGAGCCTCCTCCGGCTCGGACTTCGCTCGTCATCCTCATCTCCCGAGCACCTTCTTCAGCGCGGCGAGGCACTTCTCGTTCTCGGCGCGGAGGCCGACGGTCACCCGCTGCGCGGTGGGGAACCCGTAGCCGCCCATGGGCCGCGCCACCACGCCCTCGCGCAGGAGCGCCTCGAAGAGATCCTTGCCGGGCCGGCCGGGGAAGTCCGCGAAGACGAAGTTCCCCTGCGACGGCACGACCGTCGCCCCCAGGGCGGCGAGCCCGGCGGCGAGGAAGGGGCGCTCCTGCTTCACGAGCGCTCGGCTCTTCTCCACGTGCTCGACGTCCCCGAGCGCGGCCACGCCGGCGGCCTGCGCCACGTGGTTCACGTTGAAGGGCGCGCGCACGCGGTCGAGGTACTCGACCACCTCGGGCCGCGCCATGCCGTAGCCGAGGCGCAGGCCGGCGAGGCCATAGATCTTGGAGAAGGTGCGGAGGACGACGAGGTTCGGGTACTTCTTCCGGAGCGCCAGCGCGTCCTGGTAGCCGGGCGCGTCCACGAACTCGAGGTAGGCCTCGTCGAGGGCGACGAGCGTCTCCTTGGGGATCGCGTCGAGGAAGGGCGTGAGCTCCGCCTCCGAGAACCAGGTGCCGGTGGGGTTGTCCGGGTTGGCGAGGAAGATGACCTTGGTGCGGCGCGAGAGGAGCTTGCGGAGCGCGTCGAGGTCGTAGTGGAAGCGCGCCTTCATGGGCGCCTCCACGAGCGTGCGGCCGTGGGCCTGGGCGGCGAGCTTGTACGCGATGAAGCTCTGCGCGCTCGTCAGCACCTCCTCGCCCTCGAGGACGAACGTGCGCACGAGCAGCTCGATGAGCTCGTTCGAGCCGTTCCCGACGAACACCTCCTTCGGCTCCACGCCGAGGTGCGCGGCGAGCGCGTTGCGCAGGTAGAAGGCGGAGCCGTCGGGATAGAGGTTCACCTTCGCCACGGCGTCGTGCATGGCGGCGAGCGCCTTCGGCGACGGGCCGAGCGCGTTCTCGTTCGAGGCGAGCTTCGCGACGTTCGTGACGCCGTACTCGCGCTCCACCTCCTCGATGGGCTTCCCCGGAACGTAGGGATTGAGCGAGGCGACGTACGACGGGACGAGGGGCATAGGGGGGCAACGTATATCACAGGGCGTCCTGCGCCTCAGAAGACGGCTCCAGGCCCCGGGCTACGGGCTCCAGGGAAGCCGCCGTTCCTCCTGGAGCCTGGAGCCTGAAGCCTGCAGCCTGAAGCCGACGCGCACGCCTCGCGTGCCGCGCTCACTCCTCGCTCGTGAACACCCCCATGGCGCGGAACTTCTTGTAACGGTCCGTGACGAGCTGCTCGGACGTGAGCTTCTCGAGCTCGGCCAGGTGCCGCCGGATGGCGTCGCCGACGTTCTTCGCGACGGCGTCGGGATCGCGGTGCGCTCCGCCGGCCGGCTCGGGGATGATCTCGTCGGTGATGCCGAAGCCGGAGAGGTCCCTCGCGGTGAGCTTCAGCGCCTCCGCGGACTTCTTCCCCTGCGTGGCGTCGCGGTAGAGGATCGAGCTGCAGCTCTCGGGCGAGATCACGTTGTACCAGGCGTATTGCAGCATCAGGATGCGGCTCGTCACGCCGATGCCGAGCGCGCCGCCCGAGGCGCCCTCGCCGATGACCACCGAGATCGACGGGACGCCGAGCGAGGCCATCACCTCGAGGTTCACCGCGATCGCCTCGGCCTGGCCCCGCTCCTCCGCGCCGATGCCCGGGTAGGCGCCGGGCGTGTCGATGAAGATGAGGAGCGGCCTCCGGAAGCGGTTCGCGAGGTCGAAGAGCCGCCGCGCCTTGCGGTAGCCCTCCGGCCTCGGCATCCCGAAGTTCCGGATCATGTTCTCCTTGGTGCCGCGGCCCTTCTGGTGGCCGACGATCACCACCGGCTCGCCCTCGAAGCGCGCGAACCCGCCCACGATGGCCCGGTCCGCCGCGAAGCGCCGATCGCCCTCGATCTCGAAGAAGTCCGTGAAGAGCCGCTTCACGTAGTCGAGCGTGTAGGGCCGGTTCGGATGCCGCGCCAGCTGCACGATCTGCCACGGAGAGAGGTCGCTGAAGATCTCGGCCTGGAGCCGCTTCGCCTTCCGCTCGAGCTTCTGGATCTCCTCCGTGAAGTCGATGCGGGCGCCGCCGGACAGCTCCTTCAGCTCGGCGATCTTGGACTCGAGGGCGATGAGCGGGCGCTCGAAGTCGAGCGCGAACGGCTGCTTTTGGACGGCCATCGGACGCGCTTATAGCACGCCGTCCCTCGAGCGCACCTTCCGCCAACATCGTACGGGGGCCGCGATGGCTGCGCCGCAACGATCGAAGACGGGGCGCTGCGCGCCCCTGGGCCCCCGCGCGCGACGCGGCTCAGCGCCGGACGACGCGGCGCGCCAACGCCTCGAGATCGTACGGCGGGCGGATCCACTCGACGCCGCGCTCCTTCCTGAGCCAGACGATCTGCCGCCGGGCGTAGCGGCGGTGGGCCACCTGCACGCGCCGGATGGCCTCCTCGAGCGGGAGCGCGTCCTTCACGCACGCGAGCGCCTCGGCGTAGCCGATGGGGAGCTTCGGCGGCACGGCCTCGCCGAAGCGCGCCGCGAGGGCGCGCGCCTCGTCGAGGATGCCGCCCGCGAACATCTCCGCCACGCGCTCGTCGATGCGCGCGTGCAGCTCGGCCCGCGGCGGATCGAGAGCGAGGAGGACGGCGTCGTAGCGATCCGGCCGGAAGGCGTGGGCGGCGTGGAGCTCGGAAGGGCGGCGGCCGCCGGCGGCGATCTCCAGGGCGCGCACGATGCGGACGAGATCGTTGGGCCGGATGCTCCGGGCCGCCTCCGGATCGACCTCCGCGAGGCGCGCGTGGAGCGCCGCGCGCCCGAGGCGCGCCCCCTCCTCCTCGAGGCGGGCGCGGAGCGCGGGATCGCGTCCCGGCGCGGCCACCACGCCGTGCAGGAGCGCGCGGAGGTAGAGGCCCGTCCCGCCGGCCACCACGGGGAGCCTCCCGCGCGACGCGACGTCGGCGATGGCCCGATCGGCGAGCGCCGTGAAGCGGGCCGCGTCCATGCCCTCCCCGGGCTCGGCGATGTCGACGAGGTGATGCGGCGCCGCCGCCCGCTCCTCCGGCGTGGGCTTCGCCGTCCCCACGTCGAGGCCCCGGTACACCTGCTGGGAGTCCGCGTTCACGATCTCGCCGCCCAGGCGCCGCGCCAGGGCCACGGCGAGCGCCGTCTTCCCCGACGCGGTGGGCCCGGCGATGACGGCGATGCGGATCACGGCGCTACGGGAACAGCTTCTTCACGAGGACCGGGATGCGCGCGACGAGGGCGTCGAGATCCTCGGGGAGGCGCTCGACCCGGCGCGGCCCCGCTCCGGCCGGCCCCTCGAGCTGGAGCGAGAGGACGAGCCCGCCCTCGCTCCGGTCGATCGCGCCGGTGACGCGCCGGTCCGCTGCGCGGACCCGGTCGACCCGCTTCAGGCAGTCCTCGGTCTTGCACTCGCCGAGGAGGTTCGACTGCCGGGCGAGCTCCGCCGCCGCGGCCACGTCCGCCGGGCAGACGACGTCCGCGCCGCTCGCCTCCCCCAGCGCGGCGCAGATCCGCTCCTCCACGACCTCGACCAGCGCCGCGGACACGCCGGGCGCGCGGAGCCGCTCGAGGGCGATGCGATCCCTGGGACGCGGGGACACGGGCTCCTCGGCGCCCGCCCCGGCGCCGAGCGCGCAGGCAGCGGCGAGCGCGAGCGCGGCCCGGGCGCGGCTCACGGCGACACCGAGGCCCGGGCCGGAGCCTCCGCGCCCGCCGGCGCCTTGGCGGGCTTCCGCTGCGGCGCGATGCCGAGCGCGGCCTGCACCTCCGCGAGGAGGAACTGCGAGGCGTCCTTCGCGTACCCGCGCTCGATCTTCGCGATGGTGCCGTTCCGGCGCACGAGGAACACGGACGGCAAGGGCGCCCTGTCGCCGAGGTAGCGGCGCGCCAGGAAGTTGAAGCGATCGGAGAGCACCGGGTACGTCACCTTCGCCTGCGCGATGATCCGCTTCGCCGACTCGATGGCCGGCTCCTCGCGGTCGATGTTCACGCCCAGGACGCGGAGCCCCTGGTCCCGGTACATGCGGTCGAGCTGGACGAGGAGCGGCAACTCCTTCTTGCAGGGCTCGCACCACGAGGCGAAGAAGCTGATGAGCACCACCTTCGCGGACGCGTCCTCGGCCTCCTCGCCCACGAAGCGGTCGAGCGCGATCCAGCTCGCCCCCGAGGCCTCGGGGTTCATGGTGCGCAGCGAGAAGGAGGGCGCCGGCAGGCCTTCCGCGACCTCGTCCTCCAGGGCGGCGGTGGGAAAGGCGAGACAGAGGGCGAGCAGCGGGGCGGGGAAACGCATGGAATGCCATTGTGCCACGCCCGGAAAGCGTGGCGATCGGGGT
>DATDDC010000558.1:0-10602 GCA_036523995.1 Anaeromyxobacter sp. | reverse complement strand
CGATCGTCCTCCTCGCCACGCTCCGCCATCCACTCCAGGAGAAGCTGCGCGGCCGGCCCGGCGCCCCCATCGACACGCTCGTGGGCGAGGAGGTGGTGCTCCTCGGCGAGATCCCGGCGGGCGGGGAGGGGAAGGCGGAGCTGCGGGGCGTCCCCTGGTCGGCGCGGGTGGCCTCGGGGATCCCGCTGCGCGCCGGCCAGCGCTGCAAGGTCGAGCGCGTCGAGGGCCTCACGTTGTGGGTGCGCGCCGAGTAGGCGCGGCCCGCGTCTTTCTCGAAAGCACGGGGAGAAGATCATGGAGACCGTCAGCGCCGCCCTGGTGATCGCGATCGTCCTCGCCATCTTCGCCATCTTCGTCGTGGTGAAGACCGCGGTCGTCGTCCCCCAGCAGAACGCCTACGTGGTGGAGCGGCTGGGGAAGTTCCACGCCGTCCTCGACGCGGGCTTCCACGTCCTCTTCCCCTTCATCGACGTGATCCGCTACCGGCACACGCTGAAGGAGCAGGCGGTCGACATCCCGGAGCAGATCTGCATCACCAAGGACAACGTCCAGGTGGCCGTGGACGGCATCCTCTACCTCAAGGTGCTCGACGCGCAGCGCGCCTCCTACGGCATCTCGGACTACTACTACGCCATCAGCCAGCTCGCGCAGACGGCGCTCCGCTCCGAGATCGGCAAGATCGATCTCGACCGGACCTTCGAGGAGCGCACCCACATCAACGGCATGGTGATCGCCGAGCTCGACAAGGCGACGGGGCCCTGGGGCATCAAGGTCCTCCGCTACGAGATCAAGAACATCACCCCGCCGAAGGACGTGCTCGCCGCCATGGAGAAGCAGATGCGCGCCGAGCGCGAGAAGCGGGCCGTGGTGCTCACCTCCGAGGGCGAGCGCGACGCGGCCATCAACACGGCCGAGGGCAAGAAGCAGCAGGTCATCAAGGAGTCGGAGGCCCATCGCCAGCGGCAGATCAACGAGGCGGAGGGGCAGGCGAGCGCCATCCAGGCCATCGCCATCGCCACGTCCGAGGGGCTCCGCAAGGTCGCCGAGGCCATCGGCATGCCCGGCGGCCACGAGGCGGTGCAGCTCCGCGTGGCGGAGCAGTACGTCGCCGAGTTCGGGAAGCTCGCCAAGACGAACAACACGGTGATCCTGCCGGCCACGCTCTCCGACGTGGGCTCCATGATCGCGCTCGCCATGAACGTCCTCAAGACGGCCGGGAAGGACGGCGAGCCGGTGCGGAACACGGTGCTGCCCTCCGCGCGGCCGGCCCAGCCTCCCCCCGCCGGCGCGCCTCGCCCCCCGCCGACGCGCCCCCTGCCCGGCACCTGAGCGGCGCACCTTCTCTCGTCCGAACCCTGGCCCCATCTTGAGGCCAGGAGGGAAGAAGCTCCTCGACGACGCCGAGGACGCGGAGGAGGGGTACCTCACGCAGGCGCGCCAGCTCGACGCCGAGCGCGCGCGGGTGCAGGCCCGGACGCCGCCGGGGCGCTGAGCCGCCGGCCCGGCCGCGTCAGGAAGGCGACAGGCGGCGGTACTCGGCGAGGTGCCGGAGCGCCTCGGACTTGCGGCCGATGCGCTCCAGCAGCCGGGATGCGTTGAAGTGCGCGTCCGCCAGGGAGCGGTCGGCCTCGATGGCGCGCGCGTAGGCGAGGAGCGCCTCGTCGGGCAGGTCCTGGTCCTCGAGGGCCACGCCGAGGTTGAAGGCGGCGAGGGCGCGGTGCTGCGGGGAGGCGATCGCGCACCGATAGTGGAACTCGGCCTGGTGCGGCTCGCCCGCCTCGTGGAGCAGGCGCCCCAGGTTGAGGTGCGCGCCGCCGTGGCCGGCATCGTGCGCCAGGGCGCGCCGGTACGCGTCCTTCGCCTCCTCCGGCGCCGCGTCCTCGAGGTCCGCGCCCCAGCGGTACCATGCCTCGGCGTCGAGCGGCGCCGGCGCCCGGGCGCCGGCCGCGGCGCGCACGATGGGCGCCACCTTGCGGGCGAGGTCGTCGACGCCGAAGTCGAGCAGGGCCTGCCCGGTCTCCGGGTGCCAGCGCGCGCCGCCGTCCTGCACGACGACCTGCTCGCCGTCGGCCGCGACGCGCACGCCCGTGAGCGGACGGCCCTCCGGGAGCTGGGCGCGGAGCTGCCGGAGCGCCCGGCGGACGCGGGAGGCCGGTACGTCCGCGCGCATCAGCCCCGCGGCGGCCCTGAGCAGGACGAGGTCCTGGAAAGAGAAGCGGAGCTCCTTGCGCCGGCCGCGCATGGGCGACACGAACCCCGCCCGCGCGAGGCGGCGCACCTCCTCGACGGAGATGCCGAGCATCCGCGCCACGTCGCCCGACCGATAGCCCCACACGCCGGCAAAATTATCAGATGGGGCGGACACTCCGAGGCGCGGAGGCGCTCCCCCGCGAGGGGACGCCAGCCGGACGGTGCCGGTTCGTGATCCGTCGGACGTGGGACGTGGCACGTGTGGACGTCTCACGTGAGACGGCCTCGTCGGCTCGGCCGCGATCACTTCCTCGACGAAGCCTTCGCAGCCCTCTCGTCCCGCGGCCGCGCGCTCCTCGCGGGCTTGCGGGAGGAGCCCGCCTCGTCCGGCGCGGGCGGTGCCGCCTGCGGCGCCTTCGCTTCCGCCGGCGCGCTCCTCCCTGCGGCCAGGCTCGCCTTGAGCGCCTCCATGAGATCGATGACCTGCGCCTGCGGCTCCGCCGGCGCCGCGACCTGGATCTCCTGGCCGGCCACCTTTCGCTCGATGGCCTCCGTCACGCGCTTCTTCACGGAGTCCTCGTAGCGCTCCGGGTGGAACGCGTCGGACGACGTCTGCTCCACGAGGCGGAGCGCGAGCTGGATCTCGGCGTCCTTCAGCTCCGCGTCCTCGATGGGGATCTCTTCCACCGCCCGCACCTCGTCGGCGTAGTAGAGCTGCTGCATGACGAGGCGGCCCGAGCGCGGGCGGATGAGCACGAGGTACTGCTTGCCGCGCGCGGCGTAGCGCGCGAGCGCCGCCTTCCCGGCGCGCTCCAGCGCCTCGGCGAGGAGGCGGTAGGCCTTCGCGCCGCCCTTCCCCGGCCCGAGGTGGTAGGCCCGGTCGTAGTAGACCGGATCGACGTCCTCCTCCGGCACGAACTCCGCGATGTCGATGGTCTGCGAGGCGATCTCGTCGAGCGCCTTCAGCTCCTCGGGCGTGAAGGTGACGTAGCGGTCCTTCGCGAACTCGTAGCCCTTCACCATGTCCTCGCGCTCGACCTTCTCGCCGTCCTTCGCGCAGACGTACTGCTGCTTCAGGCGCGAGCCGTCCTTGGCGTGGAGGAGGTTGAACGAGATCGACGCCGAGGCCTGCGTGGCGGGGTAGAGGTTCACCGGGATGGAGACGAGCCCGAAGGAGATCGTTCCGGTCGCGATCGAGCGAGGGGCCATCCGAGGGTTATAAGAATTCGCGGAACGCGTGCCCGACAGGCTCGAGCGATATCGCAAGAAGCGCGACCCGGGGCGCACGCCCGAGCCCTTCGGCCAGCCGGGCGGCGATATCGCGCAGGCCCCGCGCCTGTTCGTCATCCAGAAGCACGCTGCCCGGCGTCTTCACTGGGACTTCCGCCTGGAGCTCGGCGGCACGCTCCGGAGCTGGGCGGTGCCCAAGGGGCCGAGCTACGACCCCGCCGACAAGCGCATGGCGGTCGAGGTCGAGGATCACCCGATCGAGTACGCCGACTTCGAGGGCATCATCCCCGCGGGCAACTACGGCGCGGGCGCCGTCATCGTGTGGGACCGGGGCGCCTGGCGCCCGATCGGGGATCCGGTCGAGGGGCTGGAGAAGGGGAAGCTCGTCTTCGAGCTCACGGGCTACAAGCTCCGCGGCGAATGGACGCTCGTCCGGACGCGCCGCGACGGCGGGAAGCAGCAGTGGCTCCTCATGAAGCACAAGGACGCGTACGCGGGGCCGCGCGCCGTGGCGGAGGAGTCGGTGCTCTCGGGGCGCCTCCTCGAGGAGGTGGCGAGCGGCGTCGACCGCGCCGCCACGGCGCTGCGCGAGGCGCGCCGGCTCGGCGCGAAGGAGCGCGCCCTCGGGAAGGCCGACCCGAAGCCCATGCTCGCCGAGACCCGCGACGAGCCGTTCTCCGGCGAGGGGTGGCTCTTCGAGCTCAAGTACGACGGGTACCGGCTCCTGGCGCGGCGCGAGGGCGCGAGGGTCGCGCTCTCCTACCGGAGCGGCGACGACGCGACGATGCTCTTTCCGGAGATCGTGAAGGCCCTCGAGATGCTCCCCGCGGACGCCGTGCTCGACGGCGAGGTGGTGGTGCTCGATCCGGAGGGGCGTCCCTCCTTCCAGGGCCTGCAGCAGCGGGCGCAGCTCTCCCGGCGCGAGGACATCTCGCGCGCGGCCGTGGAGCGGCCGGCGACGCTCTTCGCCTTCGACCTCCTCGCCCTGGGCGGGCTCGACCTCCGGCCGCTCCCGCTGGCCGAGCGAAAGCGCCTCCTCGCCACGGTCGTGCCGCGCCTCGGGCCGGTGCGCTTCGCCGACCACGTGGAGGAGCGCGGCGAGGACCTGTGGCGCGAGGTGGAGGCGCGCGGCCTCGAGGGGATCGTGGCGAAGCGCGCGGACTCGCCGTACCGGTCCGGGACGCGCTCCCCGACCTGGCTCAAGATCCCCGCCGACCGCACCGGCGACTTCGCCGTGGTGGGCTTCACGCGGCCGAAGGGCTCGCGGGCGGCCTTCGGCGCGCTCCTCCTCGCCTCGCGCGAGAAGGAGGGCTGGCACTTCGCGGGCAGCGTGGGCTCTGGATTCACGGACAGGCAACTCGAGGACCTGCACGCGCGCCTCGCGCCCCGCGCCCGCCCCACGCCGCCCTGCGACGGTCCCGTGCCCGAGGGCCCGGGCAACACCTGGGTCGAGCCGGAGGTGGTGGTGCTGGTCCGCTACAAGCAGCGCACGGGCGAGGGGCTGCTGCGCCACCCGGTGTTCGTGCGCGTCCGCGACGACAAGCGGCCGGAGGAGGCGGAGGGTCCCGCGCCGGCCCACGCCGAGCCGCCTCGGCCCGAAGTCTCCCGGGGCGCACCGGCGAAGGCGCAGCGGCGCGTCGAGGTCTCGAACGCCGACAAGATCTATTTCCCGAAGGAGGGCATCACGAAGGGCGAGCTGGTCGCCTACTACCGGGAGATCTCGCCGTTCATGCTCCCCTTCCTCCGGGATCGGCCCATCGTGCTCACGCGCTATCCGGACGGCATCGAGGGGAAGAGCTTCTTCCAGAAGGACGCGCCGGAGTGGCGGCCGGAGTGGATGCGCACCGTCCGCATCCACGGCGACGAGATCAAATCGACGCGGCGAAGCCGCCTCGATGCTCGGGGCCCCCTGGGGGGCGAGGGGGATCGCGACCTCGATCACTTCCTCGTCGACGACGCCGAGGGGCTCGCCTGGATCGCGAACCTGGGCACGATTCCCATCCACGTCTTCTCGAGCCGGGTGGGGAGCCTGGAGCGGCCGGACTGGTGCATCGTCGACCTCGATCCCAAGGAGGCGCCCTTCGCGCACGTGGTGCGCATCGCCCGGGCCCTCCACGATCTGTGCGACGAGATCGGGCTGCCGTCGTATCCGAAGACCACCGGGCAGAAGGGGCTGCACGTGCTCGTGCCGCTCGGCGGGCAGCTCACGCACGAGCAATCGCGGAGCCTGGGCGAGCTGCTCGCCCGCGCCATCGAGGCGGACCTTCCCGACGTGTCGACGACGGCGCGCGCGGTGGGCGCGCGCGGCGGCCGCGTGTACCTCGACTTCATGCAGAACGGCTTCGGGAAGACCATCGCGGCGCCCTACACCGTCCGGCCGAGGCCGGGTGCGCCGGTGTCGGTGCCTCTGCGCTGGAGCGAGGTGAATGCGCGGCTCGATCCCGCTCGCTTCACCATCCGCACGGCTCCGGCGCGCGCGGCGAAGGGCCGCGATCCCCTCCTGCCCGTCCTGGCGGAGAAGCCCGACCTCCTCTCCGCGCTGGAGCGGCTGCGCGCCCGGCTCTCGCCCGGCGCCCGGACCGACCGGAGATGACGCGGGCGGATTGTCCATCCGCCAATCGCAGAAAAGGCATGGACAATCGGCGGCGCTCGACTATATTGCGGGGGCACAAAAAGGAGCAGCCGGATGCCTCGACCCGCCCGCAACGAGTCCATCGACGCGATCCTCCGCGACACCGCCAGCCGCGTCGTCTCCCGTCTCTCCTCCGTCATCGCCCGCCAGGTCGCCGATCTGGTGCAGGAAGGCGTCCGGCGCGAGCTCGGCGCCAACGGCTCGCGCCGGCCCGGGCGGCGCGCCCGCGCGCGCGGCGAGATCACCCGCTGGGTCGCCGACACGCGCGCGCGCCGCGTCCCGAACTTCGTCATCGACGCCACCGGCCTCGACACGAAGAAGAAGATCGTCGCGAAGTACGGCGCGAACGCGGCCTTCGAGAAGGGGAAGCCGCCCCCGCGCGTGAAGGCCTGAGCCGGCTCCCCGGCGCCTCAGCCGCGGTCCACCAGGCCCTCGAGGCAGCCCGCCCGCTCCAGCGCGTCGGCCGCGCCGTCGAGGAGCGCCTCGCGCACCCAGAAGCCGGCGCCCCGCCGCACGCCTCCGGAGAAGAGGGCCGTCCGCGACGCGAACTCCTCCACCTCGACGGCGAACTCGACCCCCGCCTTCGAGAGCACGCCCTCGACCCGCTGCGCCTCGGCGAGCGACGCGGCCAGGTACACGCGGACGATCTCCGCGCCCTCCTCGAACGACTCCATGGGCACCCGTGGCACGCCGACCAATGTACCCGGCGCGGCGGCCGGGCGCGCTATCCTTCGGCGCCATGACCCTGTGGACCCTCATCACCGCGACCGTCCTCCATGCCGCCCCGGTGCGGGCGGCGGTGGAGGAGCACCTGCCGGACGCCCTCCTGCGGCGCGGGCCGCGCGGGCTCCTGTGGTGGCAATGGCTCGCCATCCCGGCCATGGTGCTGGCGGCGCTCGTCCTGGGATCCGTCCTGGGCTGGGCGACGCGCCGCATCCTCGTCGTCCTGGCCGCGCGGACCCGCACGCCCTGGGACCAGGCGCTCGTCCAGCGCGCCGCGAGGCCGCTCGCGGTGCTGTGGGCCATCGCCCTCGTCACCGCCGTGCACCCGTCGCTCTCCCTGGGAGCCGGCCCCGAGTCCGTCGTCGACCGCGCCCTCCGCGTCGCGACCTACCTCGTCCTCTTCTGGGGAGCGTTCCGCTTCGTGGACGTCGGGTTCGCGGCCGCCGCGTCCGGCTCCTTCGCGCGCGCGAGCCCGAGCCTCCTCGGCCTCCTCCCCCTCGGCCGCAAGCTGGGGAAGGTGGTCCTCCTCGCGCTCGCCCTCGTCGCCATCCTGAACGAGCTCGGCTTCCAGGTGGCGAGCCTCCTCGCCGGCCTCGGCATCGGCGGCATCGCGCTCGCCCTCGCCGCGCAGAAGACGGTGGAGAACCTCTTCGGCTCGGTGGCCATCGGGGTGGACCAGCCCTTCCGCGTGGGCGACCTCGTCAAGATCGACGGCGTCCTCGGCACGGTGGAGGCGATCGGCATGCGCTCCACCCGGATCCGCACGCTGGAGCGGACCGTGGTCACGTTCCCGAACGGCAAGCTCGCCGACATGCGCGCGGAGACCTTCGCGGTGCGGGACCGGATCCGGCTCTCCACGAACCTGGGCCTCGTCTACGGCACGACCGCGGCGCAGCTTCGGGCCGTGATCGCCGGCATCGAGGCGGCGCTGCGCGCGCACCCGCAGATCTCGCCCGACGGGATGTCCGTCCGCTTCACCGAGTTCAAGGACTCCTCGCTCAACGTGGAGGTGATCGCGTCGTCCAGGACGGGCGACTGGGACGCCTTCACGCGGGTGCGCCAGGAGCTCTACCTCGAGTTCATGGCCGTGGTGGAGCGGGCGGGGACGAGCTTCGCCTTCCCGACACGAACGGTGAACCTGCTACGGGCGGCGGGGCCGGGAGGGCGGGAGCCGAGGTGAGTGTTCCGCCCACAAGAACATCACGGGCCCGGTCGTTGGACCGGGCCCGGGGGGAAATGGTGGAGCTGATCGGGATCGAACCGACGACCTCTAGAGTGCGATTCTAGCGCTCTCCCAGCTGAGCTACAGCCCCACGAGGTCTCTCTGCGGCGCGGAGGGAACGCTTCCTTAACGGTTCGCGACAGGACGTGTCAAGCTCAGTTTGACTCGTCCGGGTCCCCTTGCTAGACGGAAACGGCCCCATGCCCGCGTCCCCCAAGCAGCCGACACCCGCCGAGCTCTCCGGCCTCGAGCACGCCTTCGCCGCCGATCCCGCATCGGACGCGTACCGTCCGCTCACCGAGGCGTACCTCGCCATGGGCCGCTTCATGGAAGCGATGGTCGTCTGCAAGAAGGGCGTGAAGGCGCACCCGGACGACCCCGCCGCGAGGGTCCTCCTCGCGAAGGTGTACGCCGACCAGGGGAAGGACCGGAAGGCGCTGGAGGAGCTGCAGGCGGTGCTCGCCGCCTACCCGACCTTCGCGGCCGCGAACAAGATGGCGGGCCTCCTCCATCTCCGGCTCGGCGAGCGCGGGCCCGCCGAGGAGGCGCTGCGCCGCGCCGCGGAGGCCGCCCCCAACGATCCCGAGGTGCGCGAGGCCATCGCGAAGCACGGGATCTCGCTCGCGAAGAAGGCCCCGCCCGCCGTCCCGGCCGCCGGGCGCCCTCCCGTGGCGCCGCGCGCCCCCTCGCGCGGTCCAGCGGCGGGCGGGAAGGCTGCCGCTGCGGGGCGGCAGGCGCCGCACGAGGACCAGAGCGGCATCACCGGCGACATCCTGATCGACGAGGAGGTGCCCTCTCCGACGCCGGTCCCAGGCCGGAACGTGAAGTACGCGGAGGAGCTCGCCGCCAAGTACGCCACCCGCGAGTTCACCCTCTCGACGACGGGGATACGGCGCGCCAAGTCCTCGAAGAAGGGGACCGTCGCGACGACGGTGGGGCTCTTCGCCGTGCTCGTCGTTGCGCTCGGCGGCTTCTGGCTCTTCAACAAGTCGCGGGCCGAGACCATCAAGGAGATCGATCGGCTGCTCAAGGAGGCGCTGCCGCTCATCGACAAGGACTCGCCTGCGGCCTATGCCGAGGCGGCCGCGAAGTGCAGGACCATCCTCGGGCGGGACGACAAGTCCATCGCGGGCCACGCCTTCCTCGCCTACGTCGACGCGATCCTGGCGGGCGAGCACGGCGCCGGCGAGGAGGCGAAGTCCGAGGCCGTCCGCCACGTCGACGCGGCGCGGAAGCTCGGCCAGCGCCACTCGCACCTCATCGCGGCGGAGGCATACCTGCGGCTCTACGGCGGCGATGCCACCGGCGCGAAGGAGACCTTGAAGGCCGTCCTGCAGGGCGAGGAGGGCGTGCAGAGCCCCTTCCTCTTCGGCGTCCTCGGGGCGGTCCATCTGAAGGAGGGCGACCTAGACGCCGCCCGCGACGTGCTCGCCAAGGCGCAGAAGGCGAGCCCCGGCGACGTGCGCGTGGCGTGGCTCCTCGCGGAGCAGTTCCGGCGCCGCGGCGAGGGGTACGAGCTCCAGGCCTCCGGCTTCTACGACTACGCGCTCCGCATCCAGAAGGACCACCTCTCCTCCATCCTCGGCAAGGCGATGGTCGTCCTCGACCGCGGCCAGATCGAGGAGGCGGGCAGGGCCGCGGAGCTGGCGCTCTCGCCGCAGGCCGGCGCCTCGAGGCCGCAGCAGGCCCTCGCCTACGCCCTCCGCGCCGCGGTCCTCGCCGCGCAGGGCAAGCCCGCCGATGCGAAGGCGGCCGAGGAGCAGGCATCGAAGCTCGATCCCACGAACGCGGACATCCCGCACCGCGTGGCCCTGCGGAAGCTCCGCGAGGGCGACGCCGCGGGCGCGGCGGAGGCGATGCAGCGCGCCGTGACGCTCGATCCGCGCCGGGTGTCGCTCTACGCCGATCTCGTCCGCGCCCTCCTCGCGAGGGAGGGCGGCGCGAAGCAGGCCATCGACACATTGAAGAAGGCCCAGGTGCGCCTGGGCGAGAGCCCGCGCCTGGCGCTCGTCCTGGGCGACGCCTACCGCGCCGCCGGCGACGCCGACCTGGCGCGCGGGCAGTACGAGAAGGCCATCCAGCTCGGGCGGCCCTTCCCGGACGCGCGCGTGGCGCTGGCGCGGCTCCACCGCGCCAAGAACAACATCCCCGGCGCCCTCGTCGAGCTGACGCAGGCCATCGACGAGTACGGCCAGGGCGGCGCCGGAGGCGGCGCCGCCGCCGCCTACGTCGAGATGGCGGAGGCCGAGCGCGCCCGAGGCGCGAAGGCCGACGTCTTGAAGGGCCTCTACGTGAAGGCGCTCGAGAAGGACCCGGCGAGCTGCGAGGCGCTCTGGGGCGCCGCCAAGGTCGAGATCGACCAGGGCAACCTCGGCGAGGACGGCCGGCGCCGCCTCGACACGTACTCCCGAGTGTGCCCGCGCGGCCCGCACGCCGCGGAGGCGTCGAAGCTGGCGGGGAAGTAGGACCGGCGCCCGGCTGGCGTTGCGTGGCCGCCGGCGGAGCTCTCGGGAGCGTTCGGTTGGCTGTTCGCGGACGGCGCCCTTCTCGCCGGGACCGCTGCGCCCCGGGCCGGCGCCCGCCGGCGCAGCGTCCTCGGCGCGCG
>DATDDC010000557.1:0-14067 GCA_036523995.1 Anaeromyxobacter sp. | reverse complement strand
AGGCGCATACCGAGCAGGTCCGGCGCGAGAGCGATCTGGCGGGGGCCCGCGCCGAGGCCGAGCGCGGCAGGCTCGCGCTCGGGAACCTGCTCGGCCGCGACGCGCCGGTGCAGGTGGCGGTGCCCGACGTGCCCGGCGCCGAGCCGCCGGGGGACAGGACCGCGCTCCTCGACGAGGCGCTCGCGCACCGCCCGGAGCTCGTGGCGCAGCGCGCGCAGGTCGAGGCGGCGGAGGCGACGGTGCGGTCCGCGCGGGCGCGCCTCGCGCCGCAGCTCTCGGCCAGCGGGAGCGCGTTCGCCCAGGACGTCCCGCTCCCCACGGGCAAGAAGGAAGGCTGGCGCGCCACCGTGGACCTCACCTGGCTCGTCTACGACGGCGGATCCCGGGACGCGCGGCAGCGCCAGGCGACGGCGCAGCGCGCCTCCGCTCAGGCCGCGGCCGAGGCGCAGCGGCTCGCGGTCACGCAGGAGGTGGCGGACTCGATCCGGAACGTCGCCGTGGCGCGCGAGCGCCTGCGCCTCGCCGAGACCCAGGGGCGCCTCGCCGCGGACGCGGCCGCCTCGGCGCGGCGCAGCTTCGACGCGGGCGTGGCGTCCAGCCTCGACGTCATCGACGCGAACGATCGCCTCTACCAGGCGGACGTCGGCCTCGCCGACGCGCGCGCCCGGCTCGCGCAGGCGCGCGTGGGCCTCGATCGCGCGCTCGGGCGCTAGGAGCGGAACGTGCGCGTCCGGGGCTGGCGGCGTATCCTCGGCTGGAGCGTCCCCGAGAGCATGCCTCCGCCCGGACAGCAGGAGATCGAGCGCCAGGAGCTGTCGCGCACCTTCGGCATGATGATCGGGGCGCGCGCCGTGGCGGGGCCCATCTTCGTGCTCGCCGTCTGCTGGCTCGTCTCCATCGAGCCCGCCACGTGGCGGCGCGCCATCCTCGTCTCCGCGGGTGCGATCGTCCCGGTCTTCTTCGTCCTCGAGTGGCTCCGCTTCCGGCGCAGCGGCTTCACGCGCCGCTCCATCCCGGTCAACCTCGCCTTCGCCAGCCTGGGCGTGGCCGCGGTCACGTTCGCGAGCGGCGGGCTGGGGAGCCCTTTCCTGTACGTGATGGTCCCCCTCGGAATCATGACCGGCATCTTCATGCGCGGCCCCGCGCGCGTCGGCCTCCTGGCCTTCCAGATCGCCGCGGTGTGGACCTGCGCCGTGATCGGCGCCACCGGCGCCATCCCGGACTTCAACCTCACCGCCTTCGGAGGCGGACCGCGCGTGGGCGGCCCGCCGGGCTACCTCTACGCGCACGCGATCTTCATCACCTTCGTCCTCCTCATGGCCGGCAAGGTGGGCCGGGTGGTGCGGTCCACCTTCGAGGGCATCATCCGCCGCGGCCTCGCCGCGCAGCAGGAGTCCCTGCGCGCCCACGCCGAGCGGGCCGAGGAGCTGACCGCGCTCTCCGGCGAGATCGCGCACGAGCTCAAGAACCCGCTCGCCAGCGTGAAGGGGCTGGCGGGGCTCCTCGCCCAGCAGCTCCCCGACGGGAAGGGCGCGGAGCGGCTCCAGGTCCTCCGCCGCGAGGTGGACCGGATGCAGTCCGTGCTCGACGAGTTCCTGAACTTCTCCCGGCCGCTCGTGCCGCTCGCGCTCGGCGACGCGGACGTGGGCGCGCTCTGCCGCGAGGTGGCGGCGCTGCACGAGGGGATGGCGAAGGAGCGCGGCGTGGAGATCTCCGTCCGCGACGGCGGGGTGCGCGTCCGCTGCGATCCGCGCAAGGTGAAGCAGGTGCTCATCAACCTCGTGCAGAACGCGCTCGACGCGAGCCCGGCCGGGAGCGCGGTGGAGCTCGAGGCGGACGTCGCCGGCGGGGGCGCCCGCATCGCGGTCCTCGATCGCGGCCGCGGCGTCGAACCGGCGCTCGCCGACGCGGTGTTCTCGCCCGGCGTCACGACGAAGGCGGCCGGCTCGGGGCTCGGCCTCACCATCGCGCGGGCCCTGGCGCGCCAGCACGGGGGCGACGTGGCCCTGGCGCCGCGCCCGGGCGGCGGCACCCGCGCCGAGCTCGTCCTCCCCGCCCCGCGCTCCGGCGGAGATCGCGCGGCATGACCTCCCCGGTCCGAGTGCTCGTCGTCGACGACGACCCCGGCGTTCGCTACACGCTCCGCGAGATCCTGTCGTCGGAGGGGCTCGTCGTGGACGAGGCCTCCGACGGCGCGGAGGCGCTGGCGCGGTACGACGCCCAGCCCGCGCCCCTCGTCGTGACCGACCTGCGCATGCCCAGCGTGGACGGGATGGAGCTCCTGCGCAGGCTGTCCGAGCGCTCTCCCGTGCCGCGCGTGGTGATGATCACGGCGCACGGCTCGGAGCGCCAGGCCGTCGAGGCCATGAAGGCCGGCGCCTACGACTACTTCCGCAAGCCCTTCGAGAACGACGAGCTGCTCGCGGTGGTACGGCGCGCCGTCGACGCGGTCCGGCTCGCCCACGAGAACGAGCGCCTCGCGGGCGAGCTCGCCCTGGCGCGCTCCATGGTCTTCGCCTCCGAGCCGATGCGCCGGCTCGCCGTGCTCGTGGCGCGGGTGGCGCCGCGCGACGTCACGGTCCTCGTCACGGGCGAGAGCGGCACGGGCAAGGAGCGCGTGGCGGAGGCGATCGTGGCGGCCTCCGGCCGCGCCGAGAGGCCGTTCGTGCGCTTCAACTGCGCCGCTCTCACCCCGGAGCTGGCGGAGGCCGAGCTGTTCGGCCACGCCAAGGGCGCCTTCACCGGCGCGGCGCGCGCGCGGCCCGGCCTCTTCGGCGAGGCCGACGGCGGCACGCTCCTGCTCGACGAGGTCGGCGAGCTCGCCCCCCCGGCGCAGGCGAAGCTGCTCCGCGTCCTCCAGGCGGGAGAGATCCGCGCCGTCGGCGAGGAGCGCACGCGCACCGTCGACGTGCGGGTCCTCGCGGCGACCCACCGCGACCTCTCCGAGGAGGTCCGCGCCGGCCGCTTCCGCGAGGACCTCTTCTACCGGCTCAACGTCGTCCACCTGCGCATCCCGCCGCTCCGCGAGCGGCCCGAGGACGTGAGGGTCCTGGCGCGCCACTTCCTCGATCGCTTCGCGGAGCGCTTCGGCGTCTCGCCGCTGCGCGTCCCGGAGGCGCTGTTCCAGCGGCTCGCCGCGCACGCCTGGCCGGGCAACGTCCGCGAGCTGGAGAACGCCATCGAGGGGCTCGTGGCGCTCTCGCCGCCCGAGGGCCTCGACCTCGCGCTCCTCCCCGGCGCCGGCGCGCCCGAGGCCCGGAGCGAGCCCCTCTCGCTTCGCGAGCGCGTCGCGGCCTACGAGCGGGGCATCGTGGTCGAGGCGCTCCGCTCGGCGCGGGGGAACCGCAGCGAGGCGGCCCGCCGGCTCGGCATCTCCCGGGTCACCCTGCACGACAAGCTCAAGCGGTACGGGCTCGGCGAGGGCGGGGGCGAGGCGGAGGAGTGAACACGGTCGGGGCGCGCGGTGGGGCGCCCCGTTTTTTCTCCCGGCAGGGCGCCGCGCCTTCGCCGCCCAGCGCGAAGCGTGTGTGCGATGCTCGCCGCGACGCTCGCCCTGCAGCTCGCCCTCGCCTCTCCCGGGTTGGAGCCGCCCTCCGTCGCGGTGCCCTCGCTCGCGCCACGCCTCGACCCCGGCCCGTTCGGAGGCGGCGAGCTGATGCTCGCCTCGGTCGGCGCGCTCACGGGCGATCTCCTCGTGGTCGGCGGCGGCTACCTCGCCCTGAGCCTCTTCGCGAACGGGACGCTGCGGCCCACCGCCGCGAACTTCCGCAGCACGGCCTACGTGCTGGGCGCCTCCGCGCTCCTCCTCCCGCCCCTCACCGCGGTGCTGCTCGCGAGGGCCGGCGCCAGCGGTCCCCTCGCCGGGGCGATCTGGAAGGCGATGCTCCTCGCGGCGGCCGGGCAGGTGGCGGCGCTCGCCACCGGCTACCTCGCCGCGCCGCACTTCTGGCTCATCCTGCCCGTCCAGCTCGCGACCGTCTCGTTCGGCGCCTCGTACGGGCTGCACTGGGGCCCGCGCGACGCGCCCGCGGCATCGGGTCCGCACGCCCGGCGCGAGCCGAGGGACCCGGCGCCCGCGCCGTCGACGGCTTCGCTCTTCACCCCGCTCTGTCCGGATGACGTCTGAATGAGGGAGTGCTCGGCCCCGTTCCGCTTGCGAACGGAGCCTGCGCTCCCCCAAACCCCTGCTCGCTCCGCGTAGGCGCGTTCAGAACGACGACAGGAGCTGCAGGTGCTCGGTGTCGAGCGCGGCGAGCTGCGCGAGGAAGTCGCGGAGGGCCGGCAGCGCGTTCCGCGCGAGAAGGTCCGCGTGGGCCCGCACGAGGCGCGTCTCGAGCGCGAGGGCCCGGCGCTTCACCTCGGCGAGATCCGTCCCCCAGGCGCCGGCCTCGATCTCGGCGATGGCCTCCTCGCACTCCGCCGCGCACATGTCGAGGTCGCCGGCGTCGGCCTCGACCGTGAGCGAGCGGTCGTGGGCGTAGTGCGCTGCGAGGAGCCGCACCCGCTTCGCGTGCTGCTCCTCCTCGGCCTCGAGCCGCACGAACAGCGCCCGCGCCTCCGCGTCGCCCTGGAACTGGACCTTGAGCGCGCCGTAGACCCGTGCGGAGAGCCACTCCACGCGCTCCGCCCGCTGGAAGAGCTGATAGGCGCTCGGCACCGGAGGACGGTAACGCCGCGTTCCGGGCCGCTCAAGCGGGCGTTCGCGCGCACCTCGGACGGCCGCCCCGCGCGACCTGGGGACTCCCGCGCGGGCCGGGGTTATGTTGCGCACGACACCGGAGGCCCCATGTCGAACGGCCATCCCCGAATTCCCCCCCCTCGAAACGAGCCCGTCCTCTCCTACGCCCCGGCCACGCCGGAGCGCGCGGCGCTCAAGGCGCGGCTCGCCGAGCTCTCGTCGCGCGAGATCGAGATCCCGCTCGTGATCGGCGGCCGCGAGGTCCGCACCGGCCGGATCGCCGAGGCGCGCGTCCCCCATCGCCACGCACAGCGGCTCGCGCGCTGGCACCAGGCCGGCCCGGCGGAGGTGCAGGCCGCCATCGAGGCGGCCGCGGCGGCGCGGCGCGACTGGGCCGCCCTGGAGCCGCACGAGCGGGCGGGCATCTTCCTCAAGGCGGCGGACCTCCTCGCCGGCCCGTCGCGGCAGACGCTCAACGCCGCGACCATGCTCGGGCAGTCGAAGACGCCCTTCCAGGCGGAGATCGACTCGGCCTGCGAGACCATCGACTTCTGGCGCTGGAACCCGCACTTCATGCAGCAGATCCTGGACGACCAGCCGGTCTCGCCGCCCGGGCAGTGGAACCGGCTCGAGTACCGGCCGCTCGAGGGCTTCGTCCTCGCGGTGACGCCCTTCAACTTCACCTCCATCGCAGCGAACCTCCCCACCGCGCCCGCGCTCATGGGGAACACCGTGGTGTGGAAGCCGGCGTCCTCCGCCGTGTACTCGGCCTGGCACGTCCTCGAGATCCTCCACGCGGCCGGGCTCCCGCCGGGCGTGGTGAACTTCGTGCCGGGCCCGGGGCGCTCCGTCGGCGATCCGGCGCTGGCGAGCCCGGACCTGGGCGGCCTGCACTTCACGGGCTCCACCTCCGTGTTCCAGGGCATGTGGCGGAGCATCGCCGAGAACCTGCCCCGCTACCGCGGGTACCCGCGCATCGTCGGTGAGACCGGAGGAAAGGACTTCGTCTTCGTCCACCCGTCGGCCGACGTCGAGGCGGCGGCGGCGGCGCTCGTCCGCGGCGCCTTCGAGTACCAGGGCCAGAAGTGCTCCGCGGCCTCGCGCGCCTACGTTCCGGAGAGCCTGTGGCCGCAGCTCCGCGACCGGCTCCTCGGCATGACCGCCGAGATCAAGGTGGGCGAGGTGGAGGACTTCACCACGTTCATGGGCGCGGTCATCGACCGCGAGGCCTTCGACCGCATCCGCAAGCACATCGCCGTGGCGAGGGGCGCCTCGCAGGCCAAGATCCTCGTGGGCGGCCGCTGCGACGACTCGAAAGGCTTCTTCGTCGAGCCGACGGTGGTCGAGGTGATCAACCCCCGCCACGAGCTGATGGAGAAGGAGATCTTCGGGCCGGTGCTGTGCGTGTTCGTCTACGCCGACATCCGGCTCGACGAGGCGGTCGAGCTGTGCGCCACGACCTCGCCGTACGGGCTCACGGGCGCGGTGTTCGCGCGCGACCGGGACGCCATCGCGGACCTCACGCGGCGCTTCTCCGACGCGGCGGGCAACTTCTACGTGAACGACAAGCCCACCGGGGCGGTGGTGGGCCAGCAGCCCTTCGGCGGGGCGCGCGCGTCCGGGACGAACGACAAGGCGGGGAGCGTCGTGAACCTGTACCGGTGGGTCTCGCTCCGGTCCATCAAGGAGAGCTTCGACCCGCCGACCCGGTTCGAGTACCCGCACATGAGGGAGCGTTGATGCTCGCTTGCGGCGTGTCCGCTTTCGCGTAGAGTCCTGCGGGCCGGCGCGATCGCCGGAACCCGGAGGACGCATGAGGAGCACGTTCCGCTTCGCCTTCGCCGCGCTCGCCTCGCTCGCCGTCTCGCTCCCCTCCTTCGCGCAGGAGCATCAGCGGCCCCGCGTGGGCGTGGGCGTGGGCATCACCACCTTCGACTTCAACGTGTCGATGCTCGCGAACAGCTTCCCGGCCGCGGTGCCCGACTCGATCTACGTGCCCATCGCGCTCACGCCGACCTTCCGCATCGAGCCGCAGATCGGGGTCGCGACGCTCGACCAGAACATCGGCAACGAGCCGTCCATCGAGACCTCCGTGGTGAGCCTCGGCCTGGGGGTGTTCTGGCTCTTCCCGGCGTCCCCCCAGATGGACGTCTACGTCGGCGGCCGCGTCGTCCGCACCTCGTTCTCGCAGAAGCTCAAGTTCAACCCGCCGCGCACGACCGAGACGACCGAGGGCTCCGACATCCGCGTCATCCCGGCGCTGGGCGGCGAGTTCTCGTTCCACCCCCGCTTCAGCCTGGGCGCCGAGGTGCAGCTCCAGCTCGTGTCCTTCGGCGACCGCACCGTGAACCCGGGGGGCGCCATCATCCCCGGGGGCTCCGGGCTGCAGACGGCGGGGCTCTTCTTCGCGCGCGTCTATCTGTTCTAGACGGGAGGCACCCTCCGGGGCAGCCTCATCCGGCTGCCCCTCCGCTCGCGCTCGGAGCATGAGCGGGCAGCCGCACCCGGAAGACCGCCCCCTGGCCCGGAGCGCTCTCCGCGGCGATCGCGCCGCCGTGCGCCTCGGCGATGCGCTTCGCGAGGGCGAGGCCGAGGCCGGTGCCGCCGGTCCCCCGCGCTCGGCTCCGGTCGGTCCGGAAGAAGGGCGTGAAGAGCCGCGGCAGGTCGGCCGGGTCGAAGCCGATGCCGCGGTCGCGCACCTCGAGCACGGCCGCGGCTCCCTCGGCCCGGAGCGCCAGCGTCACCGGGGAGGGCGCCTCGGAGTACTTCGCGGCGTTGTCGAGGAGGTTCGAGAGGAGCCGCCGGAGGAGGGCGGCGTCGCCCTTCACGTTGGGTGCATGGTCCGCCTCCACGACGAGCTCGCGGTCGGGGTGGACCTCCCGGAAGCGCGCGGCGGCCTCCGCCACGACCCCCGCCAGCTCCACCGGCGCCGGGGACAGGGGGAGGTCGCCCGCCCCGCGGGCGTCGAGCCGCGCCGCGGTGAGCACGTCCTCGATGAGCCCGTCCAGCTCGGCCAGGTCGGACGCGATCCCGGCGAGGTGCTGGCGCGCCCGCTCCGGATCTCCCTCCGCGGCGAGCTCGAGCGCGACGCGGATCCGGGCGAGCGGCGTCCTGAGCTCGTGCGAGACGTTCGCGAGGAGCTCGCGCTCGCTCTCCACGAGGCGCTGCAGCCGCTCCGCCATCTCGTCGAAGGCGCGCCCCAGCTCGCCCAGCTCGCCCTTGGCGTGCACGTGGGCCCGCGCCGAGAGGTCTCCCGCGCCGAGCGCTCGAGCCGCCGCGGTGAGCCGCTCCACGGGGGCCGCGATGGAGCGCGCCAGCGGGAACGATCCCAGGGCCAGCACCACCAGCACCGCGCCGATGAAGAGCAGGGCGCGATGCGGATCGTGGCCGCGCGCCTCGCTCGAGAGGACGAGGTGGCCGTGCAGGGCGCGGAGCGGCACCGACCAGCCCAGGCCGCGATCGCGCAGCGGCACCGGCCCGGCCCGCGACGGCGCCCCGCCGTGCGCCGCCAGGGGCGGCTCGACGTTCGTGGCCAGCATCCGGCCGTCCGCGCCGTAGATGGTCGCGTCGATGCCGAACACGTCGCGCACGCGCCGGAGCTCGTCGGTGAGCCGCTCCGGCGTGCCGGCCAGCTCCGCGATGCGGTCCGCCGCGTACGCCGCGACGCGCCCGGGCTCCTCGGCGCCGCCCCCGCGCCGGAGCGCGAAGCCCACCCCCGCCACGGTGATGCCCACGAGGCAGAGGAGGAGGAGGCCGTGCAGGTACACGCGCCAGAAGACGTGGCCGTGCCGGTGCCGCCGCTCCTTCACTCTCCCTCCCCGGCGAGGACGTACCCGGCGCCGCGGACGGTCTTGATGAGCCGCGGTCGCTTGGGATCGTCGCCGAGCTTCTGGCGGAGCCGCGAGACGTGCACGTCGATGGAGCGGTCGAAGGCGTCCTCGGCGCTGCCGCGCGCCAGCTCCATGAGCTGCTCGCGGGTGAGGACGCGGCCCGCGCGGCGCGCCAGGGCGAGGAGGAGCGCGAACTCGTAGCCTGTGAGGAAGACCTCCCGGCCGCCGAGCGTCACCTTGCGCGCCGCCGGGTCCACCGAGAGCGAGCCCACCTTCACGACGTCGCGCGCCGGCCCGGCCCGGCCCTTGGCGCGCCGGACCACCGCGCGGATGCGGGCGAGGAGCTCGCGCGGCGAGAACGGCTTGGGGAGGTAGTCGTCCGCGCCGAGCTCGAGCCCCATGACGCGGTCCGCCTCCTCGCCGCGGGCCGTGAGCACGACGATGGGGACGTCGGAGCGGGCCCGGACCTCGCGGCACACCTCGAGCCCGTCCTTGCCCGGCAGCATGAGGTCGAGGAGGACCGCGTCGTACTTGCCGGTGAGCGCCTCCTCCTGTCCGCGCCGGCCGTCCGACGCCAGCACCACCGCCACGCCGTGGCCCTCGAGGTACTCCTTCGTGAGGGAGGCGAGGCGCAGGTCGTCCTCGACGAGGAGGACCAGCGTCGGGGTGGTGGAGGGCACGGAGGTCATCTTACTTGGGAAGCCTGGGCGCTTCAGTCGTGGAGAGGTTTCCGTGGAAGGGGATCGGTTCCGTCCGGGTCACGGGCTCCGTCCACACGGAACGTGCGGGCGTGCACCGTTCACGGTGCGAGCGGCGTGACGGCCCGGAGGGCCGGCGCGCCGGTCGCGAGTATCCGTGAGCACGACGAGCATCACCGGTGCCAGCGCTCGATCTTCTTCGTGACCTTGGCCCTCTGCTCGGGCGTGAGGATCCCGTGCGCCTCGACCCCCGCGTCCACGGCCTGGTGCGCGAACGCCCGCATGGCGTCGATCCGCGCGTCCACGAGCTGATGCAGCTTCTGCGCGTCCGGCTTGTCGCTCTTCCACTCCGCGAAGAGCGCCTCGTGGGCCTCCTTGCTGCCGGCGTGCGCCTGCTGGCCGGCCGCGAGCAGCTGATCCTTCAGGGCGTTGATCCTCGTCCGCTGCTCGGGCGTGGCGTCGAGGTCGTCGAGCGCGTCGTCCACCCGCGACCCGACGAACGCCGCCACCTCGGCCGGATCGCGCCCGTGCCCGTGATGGCGCGCGCCGCACCCGGCGAACCCGGTGAGCGCGACGAAGCCGACGACGGCGAGCAGCGCCCCGCCGGCGATGGCGATGGTCTTCTTCATGTCTTCTCTCCTCGTGGTCCCGGCCCGCCATGGGACGGCGACGGTGGGAGGATGCTCGGGGCCGGTTGCCCGGCCTTGTTCGGAGCTTGAAGAAACGTTAACTCCTACGGCCCTGCCGTGAGCCTCGTCGCCGCGAAAGACCTCTCCCTCGCCTTCGGCGCCCGGGCGATCCTGGATCGTGCCGGCCTGTCCATCGGGCCGCACGACCGCATCGGGCTCGTGGGGGCGAACGGCACGGGCAAGTCGTCGCTCATGCGCATCCTCGCCGGCCAGATGTCGGCCGACTCGGGGGAGCTCGTCTTCCGCCGCGGCGCCCGGGCGGGGTACCTGCCGCAGGACGTGGCCAGCCTGCCGGACCTGCCGCTCGTCGGCGCGGTGCTCTCCGCCGTGCCCGGGCGCACCGGCCTCGAGGCGAGGCTCGCGCAGACCGAGGCGGCGCTCGCGGTGGCGCCCGACGCCGCGGAGCAGCTCGAGCTGTCGCAGGCCCTGGCCGAGCTGCACGAGGAGCTGGAGCACTTCGAGGAGCACTTCGGCCGGCGCCGGGCGGAGCGGATCCTGGGCGGCCTCGGCTTCGCCCAGGACGACCTGGGCCGGCCGGCGCGCACCTTCTCGGGCGGCTGGAAGATGCGCGCGGCGCTCGCCGGGCTCCTCCTCCAGGACCCCGACCTCCTCCTCCTTGACGAGCCCACGAACCACCTCGACGTGCCCACCCTGGAGTGGTTCGACGCCTTCCTGCGCGGGACGGGGAAGGCGCTCGTGCTCGTCTCGCACGACCGCGAGTTCCTG
Organism: Anaeromyxobacter sp.; assembly: GCA_036523995.1. Classification (GTDB taxonomy): domain Bacteria; phylum Myxococcota; class Myxococcia; order Myxococcales; family Anaeromyxobacteraceae; genus Anaeromyxobacter. The sequence continues at coordinate 3,446 of DATDDC010000557.1, read as the reverse complement.
AACCGGCAGATCGATCGCGTCCTGGCGCTCGAGCCGGAGGGGCTCCGCGCCTACGCCGGGGACTACGACGACTACAAGCGGCAGCGCGCCGGCGAGGAGGAGCGCCTCGTGGCGCAGGCGAAGCGGCAGGCGGCGAAGCGCGCCCAGCTCGAGACCTTCATCGAGCGCTTCGGCGCGAAGAACACGAAGGCGAGCCAGGCGAGGTCGAAGGAGAAGCAGCTCGAGCGCATGGAGGAGGTGCAGCTCCTCGAGCACCGGGACACGCTGCGATTTGCGTTCCCGGAGGCCCCGCGCTCGGGGAAGGAGGTCCTCCGGCTCGAGGGCGTCTCGAAGGCGTTCGGTCCACGGACCGTGTACCGCCGGCTCGATGCGAGGGTGCTCCGGGGCGAGCGCGTCGGCGTCATCGGGCCGAACGGCGCGGGGAAGACGACCCTCCTCCGCATCGCGGCGGGGGAGCTCGCGCCGGACGCGGGGTCCGTGGCGCTCGGCCACTCGGTCGTCGCCGGCTACTACGCGCAGCACCATTTGGATACCGCGGCGAGCGCAGGCCCAGCCGGAGGAGGCTGGGCCGGAGCGAGCGGGGGGACCGGGGGGGCGCGAGGCCCGGAGCTTGCCGGAGGGCCGAGTGTCCCCCCGGAACGATCAACCCGGAGCGTCGGCACGCTGCAGCCCGATCGCACCATCCTCGACACGCTCTGGGACCTCGTGCCCGATCGCGGGGAGGCCTTCGTGCGGAGCATCGCGGGCTCCTTCCTCTTCTCGGGCGACGGCGTGGAGAAGAAGATCGGCGTCCTCTCCGGCGGCGAGCGCGCGCGGGTCGCGCTCGCGAAGCTGCTCCTCGTCCCGGCGAACCTCCTCCTCCTCGACGAGCCCACGAACCACCTCGACCTCGAGTCCTCGGAGGCGCTCATCGAGGCGCTGAAGGGCTACTCCGGGACGCTCCTCTTCGTCTCGCACAACCGGAGCTTCGTGAACCAGCTCGCCACGGTGATCTGGGAGGTGAAGGGCGGGGGCGTGCTCCCCTTCCCCGGGAACCTCGACGACTGGTGGTACCACCAGCGCGAGGCTGCGGCGGCGCTGGAAGGCGCCGCGCCCCCGGACGACCAGGCACCCACCGGCGAACGCGAGGCCGTGCGCGGCGCGTCCGAGAGGGACCGCAAGCGCGCCGAGGCGGAGGCGCGGAACGCGCGGTATCGGCTGGAGAAGCCGCTCCGCGACGAGATCGCTCGCCTCGAGGCGCGCATCGCCGTCCTCGAGAAGGACGAGAAGGAGGCCTCCGCCGCTCTCGCCGATCCCGCGCTCTACCAGGACTTCGCGCGCGCCAAGCCTTTCATCGACCGGCAGCGCGTCGCGAAGGAGGAGCTCGAGGAGCTGTACGCGGCGTGGGAGGCGGCGCAGGAGAAGCTCGCGGCGACGTAACCGTCGACGCTACGGTGGACGCCGGCCGCCCTCCTCCTGCCTCAGGACGACCCGGACCGACCAGCAGTTCGCCTCGCCGAGGCACGGATCCGTCGTGACGCACGAGGTGCGGAGTCGTCCGAACACGGCGCCGGAGCGTGGTGTCGCGGCCCGAGCGGCACGAGAAGTTGCCGAATGAGGGCCGCGTGATCGAAGGAGTCCTGGTAGTAGCCTTCCGGTGAATCACGACCCCGGCGCTGGCGTACGTCGCGGGGGTTGTGGAACCCATCGATCGACGCCCGGATCACGGCTGCGCCGCGTGATCGCAACAGGACCGCCAGCTCATCGGCAAGAACCGTCTTCCCGGACGCATCGATACCGTCGATCGCGACCCGGAGCGGATGAGCGTGAGCGATCGCCTGGATGCGGTCCGCAAGCGTCGAAAGAAGCTCCTTCCTGGTCATGTGTATCCCGGGTCGGCGTACGCCCGAATGCTAGTCGAGGCGGCGCCACCGCGACCTGCCTACGTGAATGGCCGTCCGCTCAGATGCGAGAGGCGCGCAGCGGCGGGGAGAAGTGGCTGCGCAGATGGTCGCGTGCGACAGGGTTTCGGTCAGCTCGCGGTCGCCGGCAGCCATTCTCGCCGACGACGACGGGTTCGGCTCGCTCACGCGATCTCGTGAGAGGCGGCGGCGCGCGCATGCGTCATCGAGAGCACCTCCTCGAGCCTCTCCGGGCTGGCGGGCTTCGCGAGGTGCGCGTCGAACCCGGCCTGCGCGGAGCGCCGGGCGTCCTCGGGCAGCGCGTAGCCGCTCAGCGCCAGGAGAAGCACGCCGCGGAACGCGTCGTCTCCGCGAAGCGCCCGCGCGACGGCGTATCCGTCCATCCCGGGCAGACCGATGTCGCAGACGACGACCTCCGGCCGGAACTGGTGCGCCGTCGCGATCCCTTCGGGTCCGTCGTAGGCGACGGCGACGACGTGGCCGGCCATCTCGAGGGCATCGCGCAGCGAGTTCGCGGCGTCCGCATTGTCCTCGACGACGAGGATGCGGCGCGGCCGTGGCGTGGTGGGGGCCGCCGCGTGCGGAGCTGCCCCCTCGGTCGTGTCGAGCGGGAGGCGCACCACGAACTCGGCGCCCTGCCCCACCCCGCCGCTCCGGGCGGACACGTCGCCGCCGTGCATCTCGACGAGGCTCTTCACGAGCGCCAGCCCGAGCCCGAGCCCGCCCTTGCTGCGCTCGAGCGTCGCGTCCGCCTGCATGAACGGCTCGAACAGGTGCTCGACCAGGCCGGGTGGGATGCCCACCCCCGTGTCCGCGATGCGGACGACCGCGCGCGCGCCGGCGTCGTCCCGCTCGACGGAGACGCGGGTGCGGCCGCCGCGGGCGGTGAACTTGGCCGCGTTCTGGAGGAGGTTCCCGATCACCTGCGCGATCCGCGGTCCGTCGACGCGGACGATCGTCGGCTCCGGGGTGAGGCCGGCGTCGAGGAGCACGCCGTTCGTCTCGAAGAGGGAGCGGTGATCCTCGATGGTGCGCAGGACGAGGTCGTTCAGCTCCACGCGCTCGCGCCTGAGCTCGATCTTGTTCCGCGAGATGCGCGTGAGGTCGAGCAGGTCGTCGACGAGGCGGGTGAGCTGGCCGACCTGGCGGTGGAGGACCGCCTGCATCCTGCGCGCCTGCTCTCCGCCCGGAGCGGTCCGCTCGAGGATGTAGAGGCTGCTTCGGATGGGGGCGAGCGGGTTGCGCAGCTCGTGCGACAGGACCGCGAGGAACTCGTTCTTTCTCCGGTCCGCGTCTCGCAAGGACTCGGCCGCGATCCGGTAGCGCTCCTCGCTGCGCCGCAGCGCCTCCTCGGCCCGCTTGCGCTCGCTGATGTCGTCGTAGGTCACGAACAGGCCGACCTGGCTCCTGCAAGGCGCGGAGCAGCGCAGTGGGCTGAAGCTCAACAACATTCTGTCTGAAGAGTTTACGGCATCCATCCAGGACGAGCTTCTCACGGCGGCGCGCAGCGGGAGCGAAGACAGCGTAACGCAGGCGATGGCGTCC
>DATDDC010000556.1:0-3664 GCA_036523995.1 Anaeromyxobacter sp. | reverse complement strand
CAATTACTGCGTCACGGCCAGATCGTACCTCTGACGCCAAAAGTATTTGATGTGCTTTTGGCCCTGGTCCAGCACAACGGACGCATTCTCACTAAAGACGAAGTGATTCGTATTGTCTGGCCCGATACGACGGTCGAGGAGGGCAATCTCTCGCGAAACATTTCCACGCTGCGCTGCGCGCTGGGCGAACGGCCGCGTGAAGGCCGATACATCGAGACGATACCCTGGCGTGGCTATCGTTTTGTTGCCGCGGTCAGACAAGTCACAGATCGCGAGCAGCGACCGGCCATTGAGTCGATCGCAATTCTGCCCTTCTTGAATGTAAATGATGCGAAGCTCGAATATCTTGCCGATGGAATTGCCGAACCGCGGGCGTCCACCCGCACGCGTGCGCCCGCGTTCCGGAGGACGACTGGCGGCGCCTCGAGGACCTCTCCTGCGATCCGCGCATCGTCGGCATCGGCGAGACCGGCCTCGACTTCCACTACGACCATTCGCCCCGCCCCGTGCAGGAGGCCTCCTTCCGCCGCTCGCTCGCCGTCGCGCGGAACTGCGAGAAGCCGGTGGTGATCCACGTGCGCGAGGCGGACGAGGCCTGCCTGCGCGTCCTGAGCGAGGAGGGCGTCCCGGCGGGCGGCGGGGTCATCCACTGCTTCACCGGCGACGCCGGGGCCGCGCGCGCCTACCTCGACCTCGGCCTCTTCATCTCCGTCGCGGGCGTCGTGACGTTCAAGGCCGCGGACTCCGTCCGCGAGGCGGTGAAGATCGTCCCTCCGGACCGGCTCCTCGTCGAGACCGACTGCCCCTTCCTCGCGCCCGTCCCGCACCGGGGCAAGCGCAACGAGCCGGCCTACGTCGTCGAGACGGCGCGGAAGGTGGCCGAGATCCGCGGGACGTCGCTCGAGGAGATCGCGACGGCCACCACCGCGAACGTGAAGCGGCTCTTCCGCCTCGCCTAGCGGCGGTCCGCCCTCGCCAGCTCCCGGAGCTTCGCGTACTTCGCGAACGTCCCGAGCGCGTCCGCCACGGCTATCTCGAGGCCCTCGAAGCCGTCGAGGAAGCCGAGCCGCAGGAGGTACGTCCGCAGGAACGCGAACGCCGGCCGGAGCGCGTCGAGCGGCCCCGGCCGCCGCCCGCGCTCGTGCATCTGGCGCGCGGCCAGGTCGCTGTAGCGGTTCAGCTTCGCGACGAGGTCGCCGAAGCCGCTGAAGGAGGGGTGCAGGAGGGCCTCGCGGCAGGTCCCGACCTCGCCGCGGGCGACGACGGTCTCGTGGACGAGGTCGTCGGTGAACCCGGCGCGCGTGCGATCGAAGAGCCGCACGATGCGGTCCGGCGACCACCCGCAGAAGCGGATCTCCTTCTCGCCGATGAAGGTGCGGCGCGGGATGGCGTAGGCGGCGGCGAGGCTCGGAGCGGACTGCAGCGCGGCGATCTCCTCCGCGAGCGCCTGCGGCACCCGCTCGTCGCAGTCCACGTTGAGGACGAAGTCGTGGCGCGCCAGCGCCACGGCCGCCTGCTTCTGCGGGCCGAAGCCCCGCCACGGCAGGGTCACCACCCGGTCCGTGAAGCGCCGGGCGATCTCCACCGTGCGATCGGTGCTCCCGGACTCCACCACCACGATCTCGTCGGCGAAGGACAGGCTCTCCAGGCACGCGCCGATGCGCTGCTCCTCGTCCCGCGCGATGAGCACTGCGGAGAGGGGGCGGCGTCCGGTGGGCCCGGCCGCGCTCATGCCGTGATCACCTCGAAGAGCCGGCGCGCGTCGTGCTCTCCCCGGAGCGTCCGCCCGGCCGCGAGCGCAGCGTCGCGGTAGCGCGCGTAGTCCGCGCGCACGCGCTCCACCGCCTGGAGGAGGTCCGCCGGCGCCGGGGACGGCGCCACCGCGCCCGCGCCGAAGCGATCCACCACGCGCGCGATCCAGCTCCCGGGGACGGTGACCACCGGGGCGCCCGCCGACATGGCGTCCAGGGTCACGCCGCTCACCCGGTCCGCGAACTCGCGGGGATCGTAGGGCTGGAGGCAGATCGCTCCGCCGAAGAGCTCGCCGTAGGCGCGGGCGTCGAGCGTCTCGCCGCGAAGGGTGAGGGCCGGGTGCCGGACGGCGGCGAGCCGGGCCAGCGCGGCAAGCGTGGGCTCGTCGTGCCGGTCGTTGGGATCGGTCGCGGTCTGGAGCACGACGGGGAGATCGCGCCGCCCGGCGAGGAGCTCGACGAGCCCCACCACGTGGGAGAAGCCCTTGTCCTCGCGCGCGGCCCCGGCGAAGAGCACGTGCCGGAACGCGGAATCCGTCGCGCGCGCGGCCGCCGGCGAGGTGGCGGGGTAGGGGACGAGGGCGCGGTTCGCGAACCCCGCCTCGGCGAAGGCGTCCACGACCGAGGGCGTCGCGCCCAGCACCACGAGCTCCGGCTGGCGGCGGGCGACGCGGCGGAGCGAGGCGAGCTTGCGGGCCGAGGGCCGGAACCAGTGCACGTACAGGAACGCCTTCCGCGCCGGGATCCGGCCGCGCGCCGCCCAGTCGAGGAGCAAGGCGTCGGTGCGGCCGGCGGTCGAGACGAGGATGCGGCCGGGCTCGCGCAGGAGCCTGCGGAGGAGGCTCCATTCCTCGAGGCGCCGCACGCGGCGGTGGAAGCGCCGCTCGAGCGGCACCCCCAGCGCCTCGAGCCCGGGGAGCGCCGCGCCGCTCCCGCACCACACGCGGAAGCCGCGGGGGTCGGGGCCGGCCCGGCACAGGCTCTCCACGAAGGCGTGGCAGTGGCCCGCCTCGCCCGTGAGCGTGGGCTCGACGATGTGGAGCGTCTCGGGCATCTACCCGCCCCAGCTCCCCCACTCGTCGGCGAGGTCCGGCTCGGCGCCCGGCCGGTTCCGCTCCCGCCATTCCACGATCTCCCAGCCGCGCCGGCTCGCCAGGTCTCGGAACGGCGCCTTCGGGTTCACCACCACCGGGTTCCCGATCTCCTCGAAGAGCGGCACGTCGGCGGGCGAGTCGGAGTAGAGGAAGCTCTTCGAGATGTCGAGGTCGTGCTTCTCGAGGAGCGCCTCGACCGCGCTGCGCTTCCCCTCCCTGAAGACGACGGGCGGGACGATCTGGTCCGTGGCCTTCCCGTCCACGATGCGCGTGCGCGTACCCAGGGCCGCGTGGACGCGGAGGTGCCGCCCCACCTCGTCGACGATGTACTGGGGCGATCCCGAGGCGATGGCGACGAAGTGGCCCGAGAGGAGATGCTTGCGGATCTGCCGGATGGCGCCGGAGGTGATGCGCTTGCGCACGTGGCGCTCGAAGCAGGCGTGCGCGTGCGCCCGCAGGTCGTCGGCGTAGAGGCCCTGCTGGCAGCGCGAGCCCACCTCGACCATGTCCTGCTCGGTGAGCCTGTGCCGCGCGTACTCGTAGATGATGCGCGGGATGCGCGAGCGCACCTCCGGCCTCATGAGCTTCTCGCTGTAGAGGTACCAGGTGAAGATCGTGCCGGCGTTGCCGTCGAGGAGCGAGTCGTCGACGTCGAAGATCGCGGCGGTGCGCGCGAAGGGGATCATGGCGGGTGCCGGCCGTCGGGCCGGCCGGCGCCCCCGATTCTACGCGCCTTCCGGCTTCGTTTCGGCCCCGGCGGGCGCGGAGGCCTCGGCGGGCGCGGCCGGTTCCGACCCCTCGACCGGCGCGGACGCCTCG
>DATDDC010000555.1:0-6396 GCA_036523995.1 Anaeromyxobacter sp. | reverse complement strand
CTCCCGCTCGCCATCGTCGCCTACCAGAGCCTCCTCGACGCGCCGTTCTTCCAGCCCTCGGCGAAGCCGTCCCTCTCGGCCTTCCGCTTCGTCTTCGTCGACGCGGATTTCCACGACTCCTTCGCCACGACGCTCGTCGTGGCGGGAGGCATGGCGCTCCTCGCGCTGCCCATCGGCAGCGCCGTGGCGTTCCTCCTCGTCCGCACCGATCTGCCGGGGCGGAGCTGGCTCGAGCCGGCGGTCCTCGTGCCCGTCTTCGTGTCGCCCGTCGTGCTCGGCTTCGGGTACGTGGTCTCCATCGGGCCGGTGGGGTTCTTCTCCATCTGGACGCGCGACCTCGTCGGCGGGGTGCCCTGGAACCTGTACTCGCTCGCGAGCCTCGTCGTGATCTCGGGGCTCACCCACGTTCCGTACGTGTACCTCTACACGTCCTCCGCGCTCCGGGCGGTGAGCTCGGACGTGGAGGAGGCCGCGGCCGTGGCGGGCGCCGGGCCCGTCCGCATCGCGCTCGGCACGACGCTCCCCATGGTCTGGCCGGCCATCCTCTACAGCGGCGTCCTCGTCTTCTTCCTCGGCTTCGAGCTCTTCGGCCTGCCGCTCATCCTCGGCGATCCCGGCGGCCTGCTCGTCCTCTCCACCTACCTCTACAAGCTCACCAACCGGCTGGGCGTGCCCTCCTACCAGCTCATGGCCGTCGTGGCGGTGGTGATCGTGGCCATCGCGCTCCCGCTCGTGTGGCTGCAGCGGCGGCTCCTCGGCGTCGCGAGCCGCTTCGTCACCATGCGCGGCAAGGGGGCTGCCACCCGCCCGCTCCGCCTCGGGCGCCTGCGCTGGCCCGCGTTCGCGCTCGTCCTCCTCGGCCTCCTCGTGACGGTGGTCCTGCCGCTCTCCGGCGTCTTCCTGCGCGCCTTCGTGAGCTCGTGGGGCGAGGGCATCATCCTCCTCGACGTCCTCACGCTCGATCACTTCCGCGAGCTCCTCGATTACCCCAACCTCGTGCGCGGCGTCGTGAACACCCTCGGCATCGGCGTCGTGGGGGGCGCGCTGGCCGTGGCCTGCTACGCGGCCATCGGGCTCACCTCGCACCGGTGGCAGAGCCGGTGGGCGAAGGTCCTCGACTACCTCGTCATGCTCCCGCGCGGCATGCCCGGCCTCGTGGCCGGCCTCGCCTTCCTGTGGCTCTTCCTCTTCGTGAAGCCGCTCGCGCCGCTGCGCGGCACGCTCGTCTCCGTCTGGCTCGCCTACAGCGTGGTGTGGCTCGCCTACGGGCTCCGGCTCATCTCGGGCGCGCTCCTCCAGGTCGGGCCCGAGCTCGAGGAGGCGGGCCTCGTGGCGGGAGCCTCCCGGGGGCGGGTGATGCGGGACGTCACCCTGCCGCTCATCCGCTTCGGCCTCCTCGGCAGCTGGCTCCTCGTCTTCATGATCTTCGTGCGCGAGTACTCGACCGGCGTCTACCTCCTCGGGCCCGGCACGGAGACCATCGGCTCGCTCATCGTCTCGCTCTGGGGGACGGGCGCCATCGACACGGTGGCGGCGCTCTCCGTCGTGAACGTGGTCCTCGTGGCAGCCGGGCTCGCGGTGGCGCTCCGGCTCGGGGTGAAGCTCCATGGCTAGGCTGACCGTCTCCGAGGTGCACAAGCGGCTCGGCGGCAATCCCATCCTGAAGGGCGTCTCGCTCGAGCTGGGGGCGAACGAGGTGGTGGCGCTCCTCGGCCCCTCCGGGAGCGGCAAGACCACGCTCCTGCGCGCCATCGCGGGGCTGGATGTGCCGGACGCCGGGCGCATCCTGCTCGGCGACGAGGTCCTCTTCGACCGCGAGCGCGGCATCGAGGTCCCCGCCGAGCGGCGCCACCTCGGGCTCGTGTTCCAGTCCTACGCGCTCTGGCCGCACCGCACCGTCTTCGAGAACGTGGCCTACGGCCTCAAGCTCCGCAAGGTCGCGCCGGCCGAGATCCGCCCGCGCGTCCACGGGACGCTCGAGCAGCTGGGGCTGGGCGGCCTCGCCGACCGCCACCCGCACCAGCTCTCCGGCGGCCAGCAGCAGCGCGTCGCGCTGGCCCGGGCCATCGTGTACGAGCCGCGCGTCCTCCTCCTCGACGAGCCGCTCTCGAACCTCGACGCCAAGCTGCGGGAGGAGGCGCGCGCCTGGCTCCGCGAGCTCATCGAGCGGCTCGGCATCAGCGCCGTGTGCGTGACCCACGACCAGGTGGAGGCGCTGGCGCTGGCGGACCGCATCCTCCTCCTCGATCAGGGCCGCATCGTGCAGGAGGGGCCGCCGGAGCAGATCTACGGCGAGCCGCGGAGCGCCTTCGCCGCGGAGTTCATGGGCGCGAACAACCGCCTCTCCGGGAAGGTCGCCGAGGTGCGCGGCGACATGGCCCGGGTGGCCGGGGCCTCCTGGGAGCTCTGGGGCCAGCTCCGGGCCGATCTCGCGCCCGGGCAGCCGGCCACGGCCATCATCCGCATCGAGAAGACGCGCGTCCAGGCGGCGCCGGCGGAGAACGCGCTCCCCGCGAAGCTCGACACCGCGCTCTTCCTCGGCGAGCGCTGGGACTACGTGTTCACCGTCGGCGATCAGCGGGTCCGCGCCTGGGAGCCGAGCGCGCCGCGAGAAGGGCAGCACTGGATCCTCTTCCCGCCGAGGGCCGTGTGGGTGTTCGGCGGGGCGGCCGGCGCCTGAGTGCAGCGCGAGGGCTCGCTCGTGCGAGGAGCATGGCCCGACGCGCAGCGGGCGCCGCACCAGGTCAGGTGATACCATCGCGGCGTGAAGCTGCTCCTCGCCGAGGACGATCGCGTCGTCCGCATCACGGTGCGGGACGCGCTGCAGGACGTCGGCTACTCGGTCACGGAGCGCGCCGACGGGGGGAGCGCGCTCGAGGCCCTCCAGTCCGAGGCGTTCGACATCGTGCTCACGGACGTGCGGCTGCCCGGCGTGGACGGGATCGCCCTCTTCCGGGCCGCCCGGCGCGTCAACCCTCGCTGCGCCGTGGTCCTCATGACCGCCTTCGCCGACGCGGACGACGCGGTGGCGGTGATGCGCGAGGGCGCGAGGGACTACGTGCAGAAGCCCTTCGAGATCGACGAGCTCCTGCTCCGGCTGGCGCGGGTGCGCGACGAGGTGGCCTTCCGCCAGAGGATGGAGGCGGGCGAGGCGCCGGGGCGGGCCGAGCCGGTCCGCGGCCAGACCCCGGCCATGGAGCGCCTGCGCGAGCGGGTGGAGGCCGCCGCGCAGAGCGACGTCCCGGTCCTCCTCACCGGGGAGACGGGGACCGGCAAGGACCTCTGCGCGCGCACCATCCACGAGAAGAGCCGGCGCGCCGCGAAGCCGTTCGTGGTGGTGAACTGCGCCGCCATCCCCGAGACGCTCCTCGAGTCCGAGCTGTTCGGGCACGAGAAGGGCGCCTTCACCGGCGCGGACCGGCGCCGCACCGGCCGCTTCGAGGCCGCGGGCGGCGGCTCCCTCCTCCTCGACGAGGTGGGCGAGCTCGCCGCCGCGAGCCAGGCGAAGCTCCTCCGCGCCATCGAGACCTCGACGTTCGAGCCGGTCGGCTCGAGCCGCTCGGTGACCGTGGACGTGCGCATCCTCGCGGCGACGAACCGCGATCTCGCCGCGGAGGTCGCGCGGGGCACCTTCCGCCGGGACCTCTACTACCGGCTCAACGTCATCGACATCCACATGCCGCCCCTGCGCGAGCGACGGGCCGACGTGCCGCTCCTCGTGCGAGCCTTCCTCGACGACATCGCCGCGCGCCAGGGGAAGAGGGTCCCCGAGCTCGACGCGGAGGTGGTGGCGGCGCTCGCCGCCTACGACTACCCCGGGAACGTCCGCGAGCTCCTGCACGCGCTGGAGCGGGCGGTCGCGCTCTCGCGCGGAGGGAAGATCGGGCTCGACCACCTTCCGCCCGACCTCCAGGGCTCGCGCGCCGCGCGGGCGGCGGCCGCGCCCCCGGGGGAGATGGAGCCGCTCGGCGAGGCGGTGGCGGCCTTCGAGCGCGAGTACATCCAGCGGGCGCTGGAGAAGGCCGGCGGGCATCGCACCCGCGCCGCCGCGCTGCTCGGCATCTCGCGGAAGAACCTGTGGGAGCGCCTCCGCGACGGAGGAGAGGGAGGGAGCGGCGGCGGCGAGCCCACGCGCTAGACCGCCGCGGCAGAGCCCGCCGCCTCCAGCCACAGGACGGCCACCGTCCCGCCGCGCAGAGGGAACTCGAAGGCGAGCTCTCCCCCGTGCGCGTCCGCGATCGTCCGGGTCACCGTCAGCCCGAGGCCGGTCCCCTCGCCCTCCGGCTTCGTGCTGAAGAACGGATCGAGGATGCGATCGCGGATCTCGGCCGGGATCCCCGGGCCGTCGTCCTCCACCGCGATGCCCACGCGGCCGCCGGCGCGGCGCACCGAGACCCGCACCTCACCGCCGTCGGGCGTCACGTAGGCGGCGTTGAGGAGGAGGTTCACGATGGCCTGCCCGATCTGCCGCCGGTCGGCCAGCACCGAGTCGCTCCCCTCGCCGGAGAAGGGAGCGGAGACGCGCCGGCGCTCCAGGAGCGGCCGGACGAGGCGGATGGCGTCGTTGGCGAGGAGCGCCACCCCGACCGGCTCGAGCCGGGTGCGCTGCGGGCGGCCGAAGTCGAGCAGCCGCCGGACCACGTCCTCGATGCGGGAGAGGGCCTCGTCCATGAGGGCCAGGTACTCGCGCCGCTTCGCCTCCGCGAGATCGCCTCGCTCCAGGCGCCGGACGCAGTTCTTGAGGCCGGCGAGCGGGTTGTTGACCTCGTGGGCGACGCCGGCCACGAGCGATCCGAGGGCGGCGAGCCGTTCGGTCTCGAGGGCCTTCTGCCTCGCTCGACCCTGCTCCGCGTACGCGGCCTCGAGCCGCCGCATCATCTCGTTGAAGCGGTGGCCGAGGACGGCCACCTCGTCGGAGCCCCGCTCGTCGACCACCGGGCCGGACTCCGCGCCCGCTGGATCGAAGCGATCCGCCGCGGCGAGCATCTCGTTCACGGGCCGGGCGATGGCGCGGCCCGTGAAGAAGGCGGCGACGACCCCGAGGAGGATGACCGCCACGGCGAGCTCGCCGAGCTGCATGGCCAGCTCGTGCCGGAGCTTCTGGACGCGCTTCATGCCCAGGCCGAGCCGGAGGGTGCCGACGGCGCCACCCAGGATGGGCTGCGACACGTCGAGCACCTCGGTGCCGTCGAGCCGCACGAGGACCGGGTCGACCTCCCCGGGGGCGCGCAGCCGGACGAGCGCCTCGGGCGTCGTGCCCTCGAAGGTGGTCGCGACGACGCGCTCGTTGCGGACCACGAAGCAGTAGGCCACGTCCGCGGCGGCGGCCACGCCGTGGACGACGCCGTGGAGCGTCATGGCGTCGTTCACGAGGAGCGCGTCCGCGGCGTCCTCGGCGAGCAGGCGGGCGATGCGGCTGCCGAGCTGCGCGTGCGACTCGATGAGCGCGCCCGACGAGAGGCGGTTCCCGATGACGAGGTGGACCGCGTGCATGCCGACGACGCCGAGCGCGGCGAGCACGGCGAGCTTCATCCACAGGCGGAATCGCGGCGTCCTGCGGGGCATCTAGGGGTTTTCGACGAGCCGGGCCGCATCCGAGTAGAGGTGCGGCGTGGGCCTGGCGAAGCGATCGAAGCGCAGGAGCTTGAGGCTCGCCGCGCCGTCGGGATCCTCGTGCATGCGGAGGAGGACCTCGCGCAGGCGCGCGCGCGTCTGCGCGGGGAGCCGGGTCGAGACCACGATCGGCATCGCGCCCGCCGGGGGCGAGCGGTGGATCACGCGCACGCGGCGCTCCAGGGACGGATCGCGCTCCTCCATCTGCGCCAGGATCCCTCCGTGGACGGAGGCCCCGTCCACCAGGCCGTTCGCGACGGCGTGGATGGAGCGGTCGTGGCTGCGCGTGTACGTGACGCTCCCGAAGAACCGCTCCGGATCCTGCCCGCGCTCCCGGAGCAGCCGCTCGGCCCAGGCCCGCCCCGAGAAGGAGAGCTCGTCGGTGAAGGCGAACCGCTTCCCGCGGAGGTCGCGCAGGTCGCTCGCGTCGCTCGCGGCGGGCACGATCACGAGCGCCCGGTACGACTGCGCTCCGAAGAGCACGGGGACCGCGACGATCTCGACCGCTCCGGGCGCGCGCCGCTCCAGGTCGAGGTAGCCGCCGGTGCAGAGCAGCGCCGCGTCCAGCCTGCCGGAGATGAGCAGGTCGTTCACCTCGCGATAGGTGCGCCGCTGCTCGAACTCGACGGGGAGCTGGAGCATCTGCCCCATGCGATCGAGGAGCTGCGTGTAGGCGGAGTACGTGTCCCGGGGCGACTCGATCGAGGCCACGGAGAAGCGGAGCGCGGGAGCCTTGCGCTCGTCGGCGGCCGGCGCGCTCGGCGCGCCCGCGCCGCGGGTGTC
>DATDDC010000554.1:0-6092 GCA_036523995.1 Anaeromyxobacter sp. | reverse complement strand
CTTCTGGTCGATGTTGTCGCCGCCGAGGTGCGTGTCGCCGTTCGTGGCGAGCACCTCGACCACGTTCTCGCCGACCTCGAGGATGGAGATGTCGAAGGTGCCGCCGCCGAAGTCGTAGACGGCGATCTTCTCGTTCTTCTTCTTGTCGAGGCCGTAGGCGAGCGCCGCGGCGGTGGGCTCGTTCACGATGCGCCGGACGTTGAGGCCGGCGATCTCGCCGGCGTCCTTGGTGGCCTGGCGCTGGGCGTCGTTGAAGTAGGCGGGGACCGTGATGACGGCGTCCGTGACCTTCTCGCCGAGGTAGTTCTCGGCGGCGCGCTTGAGCTTGAGGAGCACCTGCGCGCTGATCTCGGGCGGCGAGTACTGCTTGCCGTCGATCTCGATGCGGGCGTCGGCGCCCGGCCCCTCCGCCACGTGGTACGGGACGCGCTTCATCTCGTCCTGGATCTCCGAGAAGCGCCGCCCCATGAACCGCTTGATGGAGTAGACCGTCTTCTCGGGGTTGGTGATGGCCTGGCGCTTCGCCACCTGGCCGACGAGCCGCTCCCCATCCTTCGTGTACGCGACCACGCTCGGGGTGAGGCGGGAGCCTTCCTCGTTGGTGATGACGACGGGGTCCTTGCCCTCCATCACCGCGACGACGGAGTTGGTCGTGCCGAGGTCGATGCCGATGATCTTCGCCATGTCGTTCGAGTCCTCCTGACGCCGGCAACGTAAGTCCCCGTCCCCTTGTGTCAAACGAGGTTCTCCACGGACGGCCGCCCGCCCTCTCGGCCGCCCTGGCCCCGCCGCCGGGCGCGCCCGCTTCCCGCCCGAGGTGCGTAGCGCCCTTCGCGCCGCCACCACGGCAACGCGTCCTGCAACCCCGTGACGGGTCTGTAGGTTATATGACAACCATCCGAAACGACTGTGTTTCGGTCCCGTGACGCGCCGTGGCACCGCCATTGCTCATGGACCCGGACACGCACGTCACAGCCCTGCCCGGGGACTGCATGCTCCGAATGGTCGTCGACGACAACCAGGTTGGCCGCCTCGGCGAGGCGCGTGCGGCGGAGGCCGCTCAGGTCGCGGTCCTCCTCAACGCGAACGCCAAGGCCGTGAACGCCCGCGTCCGGGAGTCGCTCTCCTCGGTCCTCCCCGGCGAGCACCTGTTCTTCTCCACGAGCCACGCGGAGGCGGGGCGCATCGCCGAGCAGGTGGTGGCGCGGCGCTACCGGACGGTGTTCACGGGCGGCGGCGACGGCACCTTCGTCGCGTGGGTGAACCGCATCCTCGAGGCCGCCGAGCGCCGGTCGATCCGGCCGCCCCGCTTCGGCGTCCTCGCCCTCGGCACCGGCAACGCCGTGGCCGAGATGGTCGGCGCCCGGCCGCGCCGGCACGCGCACGACCTCGCCCGCTACGTCCGCGGCGAGGTGGACCAGGTGCGCCGCCTCGACCTCCTCACCTGCGAGGGCCGTCGCACGCCGTTCGCGGGCGTGGGCATCGATGCCGCCGTGCTGAACGACTACATCTGGATCCGCGACCACCTGGCCGGAACGCCGCTCGCGAAGCTCGGCGTCGGCTACGCCGGCTACGGCCTCGCGCTGGCGCTGCGCTCCGCTCCGCGCGTCCTCGCCGAGCGCCGCCCCTCCTACTGCGAGATCGTGAACGTGGGCCGCCCCGCCTGGCGGCTCGACGCCCAGGGGCGCCGCATCGGCCGCCCCATCGGCCACGGAGAGCTCCTCCACGCAGGCCCCTGCATGCTGGCGGCGGCGAGCACGGTCCCCTACTACGGGCTCGGCCTGCGCGTCTTCCCCTTCGCCGAGAACACGCACGGCATGATGCACCTGCGCGTGGCCACGTCCATCGGCCTCCCCACGCTGCTCGTGAACGTCCCGAAGATCTGGTCGGGCTCCTTCGCGCACGAGGGGCTCCTCGACTTCCACGCCGACCGCGTGGCGCTGCGCTTCGAGCGCCCCATGCCGCTCCAGATCGGCGGCGACGCCGAGGGCTGGCGCGACGAGCTCACCTTCGGGATGGCGGCGAACCCCGTGGAGCTCGTGGACTTCGCGGCCCGGGCGGCGGCTTGACACCGACGACTCGCGCCGTCGGGCGCGAGTCGGAGCGGGGAACGTCCGCACTGCGCGGTCAGGGTCGGTGTTCGGCTCCGCGTGCCCCGTTCGCGGTCTCGATCTCCCGCATCCACTACAAATAGTACACCACCCGCGGATCGTCGTGGAGCGCCTGGTACACGGCGCGCCGCTGCTCCTCCGAGACGAGCCACGCCCGCACCGAGACGGAGTGGTACTTCCCCTTCGAGCTCGCGCGAATGGTCACCCTCTCCGGCGCCACCCCGCCGACCACGCGCCCGACGAGGCGCCAGGCGTGTTCCGCGAAGTCGTCCGCGGCGAGGCCCATCACCTTGAAGGTGTAGTCGAGGGGGTACTCGATGAGGGGGGGTAGGCCAGCTGGCTTGTCGTCCGGTCCGGTCACGATCCGAGCCTAAGGCACCGCGCGGCCGATGGCCACGGTCGAGCGAGTTGCGACCCGAGCGCAAGCGCAGCCGGATGAGGCTGCGCCGGCCCACCAGTGGGCCCCCGACGCGGAGCGCGGCTTCGCCGCGAGTACTGGTCTCGAGCGAGCGCCGGGGGTCCGGGGGGTCCGGAGCCCCGCGGCGCCAGCCGCAGGGCGACGGCCCCCCGCTACAAAAGGTTCGCCGCGAGCTCGGCGAGCGGGCTGCGCTCGCCCTTGCTCATGGTGACGTGCCCGGCGAGCCGCTCCTGCCTGAACCTGTTCACCACGTGGATGAGGCCGTTGTTGGTCTGGTCCACGTAGGGGTTGTCGATCTGGTAGGGGTCGCCGGTGAGGACGATCTTCGTCCCGTCGCCGACGCGCGTGATGATGGTCTTCACCTCGTGCGGCGTGAGGTTCTGCGCCTCGTCCACGATGATGAACTGGTTCGGGATGGAGCGGCCCCGGATGTACGTGAGCGGCTCGATCTCCAGGATGCCGAGGTCGAGCAGCTCGTGGTAGCCGCGCCCGGCCTTCTTCTCCGAGCGCGAGAGGTTCATGAGGTACTCGACGTTGTCGAAGATGGGCTGCATCCAGGGATTGAGCTTCTCCTCCACGGATCCCGGCAGGTAGCCGATGTCTCGGCCGAGGGGGAAGATGGGCCGGGAGACGAGCAGCTTCTGGTAGACGCCGTCCTCCATGGTCTTCTGGAGGCCCGCGGCGATGGCGAGGAGCGTCTTCCCCGTGCCGGCCTTGCCGACGATCGTGACGAGCCGGACCTCGTCGTTGAGGAGCAGGTCGAGGGCAAAGGACTGCTCCTTGTTGCGCGGCCGGATGCCCCAGACGCCCTCCTTGGGCGTCTTGATGAGCTGCACCATGGCCTGCTTCGCGGCGCTGTACTTGCCGACCGCCGAGTGCTGCGGGTTCGCCTTGTCGCGGAGCACCACGAAGGCGTTGGGGGGCGGCGGATCTCCGTCCTCGCCGAGCCAGGGGATGGAGCCGTTCGAGTAGAACTCGTTCACCCGCTCGGCGGCCACGTCCACGTCGGAGACCCCGCTCCACAGCTCGTCGAGCGCCGCGAGCCCCTCGACGTCGTAGTCCTCCGCGTGCAGGCCGAGCGCGTCCGCGCGGATGCGCAGGTTCGTGTCCTTCGTGACGAAGACGGTCGGCTTCCCCTTGTCGTGCTCGAGGAGGTCCACGGCGACGGCGAGGATCTTGTCGTCGGTGGAGTGGCCGTCGATGGCCCCGTGCTTGACCTTGGGATCCGTGTGCAGGACGCGGATGTGCCCCTTGTCCGGGCCGATGGGGACGCCCTCGCCGAGCTTCCCCTGCACGCGGAACTCGTCGAGGTAGCGCGAGACCTGGCGGGCGTTCCTCCCCAGCTCGGAGAGATCGCGCTTGAAGTTGTCGATCTCCTCGATGACGTAGATGGGGACGATGACGTCGTTGTCCTCGAACCCGAAGATGCTGCGCGGATCGTGAAGCAGGACGTTCGTGTCGAGGACGAAGTTCTTTTTCAAGTCCGAGCGGCTCCGGCGCAATGCCCGCCCGTGCGGCGTGGCGTCGGGGAGTCTAACAAAGTTTCAGCTCGCCGCGCGCGCCGGCGTCCGGAGCGCCGAGGCCGCCACGCTCCGGTTCCGGCCGCTCCGCTTCGCCTGGTACAGGCAGCCGTCCGCGCGCTCGACGAGGTCGGCCTTCTTGGCGGCGTCCTCGGGGAAGGTGGCGATCCCGAGCGACATCGTGATCTGGAGCCGGCCCCGATCGGAGTCGAAGGCGAGCTTCCCGATCCGATCCCGGATGCGCTCGGCGATGACGAGGGCGCCCTCCGCGTCCGTCTCGGGCATCACCACCGCGAACTCCTCGCCGCCGTAGCGGGCCACGACGTCGGTGGCGCGCGCCTCCTTGGCCAGCGTCCGGGCCACGCCCTTGAGGACGAGATCGCCCGTGGGATGGCCGTGCAGATCGTTCACCGACTTGAAGTGGTCGATGTCGCAGAGGAGGAGGGAGAGCTTCTTCCCGTAGCGCTGCGCCTGGGCGAGGTGCTCCTCCAGTCGGACCTGGAAGGAGCGGTGGTTCGTGAGGCCGGTGAGCCCGTCGGTGGTGGCGAGCCGCTCCGTCTGCTCGAAGAGCCGTGCGCGGTAGATCGAGTCCGCGGCCTGCATGGCCACGACCTCGAGCTGGCGGACCGCGTCTCGCCCGTAGGCGCCGGGCCTCGCCGCGCCCAGCACCACCGTCCCGAGGACCTGCTGCGCCGTGCGCAGCGGGATGACCTTGAGCGATCCCAGGCCCCGCAGCCGCGTGGCGCGGTCGAACACCGGCGTCTTCGCGACGTCGAGGTCCGTTCCGGGCAGGCTCGCGCCGAGCCGCACCGCCGAAGCCACGAGCCCCGCGTCGTCCCCGAACTCGAGCCCCTCGAGCTTCTCGGTCGCCCGCTCCGCGCCCACGACCCGGGCGATGCGGTGGCGGACCTTCGCCCCGCCCTCCTCGACGAGCGTCACCGCGCCGAAGTCGACCGGCACCATCCCGCGGGCCACGTCCAGGGTGGCGTCGAAGACCTCGAGCGGCTTCGTCACGCGGTTGAGCCGCTCGATGGCGTCGTAGAAGCGCTCCTTCTCGTCGCGGGCGCGCTTCATGTCCATCATGAGCCGCTCCGCGTCGGCCGCCCGCAGGATCTCGGAGGAGAGCGCCACGAGGAGCCGCTCCTCCTCGTCGCCGAACGGGATCTCCTCGAGCCGATCGGCGACGACGACGCCGCGCACGTGACCGCCGCGCCGATCGACGAGGGGGACGGCGAGGAGCGCGCGGGGCCGGGTGGCGTCGGCGTAGTAGCTCGGCGGCCTCACGTCGCCGTGGAGGCGCACCGGGGCGCGGCGGCGGACCGCGCCGCCCAGGGCCCCCTCGCCGGCGGGGAGCGGCCCCCGCGCGATGGCCTCGCTCGCCGATCGGCACTCCCGCAGCCGGAGCTCGCGGTCGTCGGCGGAGAGCATGAACACGGCGCAGGTGTGGCTCCGGAGCGCGAGGCTCGCCACCTCGAGCGCGCCGCGGACGGCGGCCTCCACCTCCACCACGGCCGACTCCGTCCAGCGGCGCTCCCGCTCGGCGGGATCGATCGCCGCTCCGGCGCCCGGCGAGAGGAGCCGGAGCTCCTCGGCGCGCGAGGCGATCTCCCGGAGGCGCCGCGCCACCGCGTCCGCCTCGGCGCGGCGCCCCGCGGCGACCTGCGCGGCGAGGGCCGCGTGGTAGAGCACGGCGAACAGCGCCACGAACCCGGCGTGCACGGCGGCGGCGGGCAGGTCCCAGGCGCGCGCGCCCCGCCCGGCCCAGAGGAACCCCTCGAGCCCCACGGCGAGGAGCACGAGGGCGAAGCCCACGCCGCGCGAGAGGAACGCCACGAGGAACGCCATGACGAGGTAGACGAGGGCCTGGAGCGGCGACTCCGCCTCCCCCGCCGCGGCCGCCTGCGCGATGGCGTAGGCGGCGAGGACGGAGAGCGAGCCGATCTCGAGCTGCTCCCGGTACGTCGGCCGGACGCCGGCGGCGGCCCGCGCCACGCGGCGCCAGCCGGTGCCCGCGAGCGCGGCGGCCAGGGCCGCCATGGCGGC
>DATDDC010000553.1:0-2819 GCA_036523995.1 Anaeromyxobacter sp. | reverse complement strand
GACGCTCACGCCGAGCCCGGCTGCGGCGAACGGGTCCGCGCCCAGGGAAGCGGGGCCGGCCGCGACGGGCGCCGGGCCGGCGAAGGGGTTCTCGAGGTCGACGTCCATGCCCCGCTGCGGCGAGACCGCCGGTGGCGCGTCGTGGGGGGCCTCGGGCGCCGGCGCCGGCTCGGCGAGCACGTGGAAGATCGTGCGGCAGCGGGAGCACCGGACCTTCGCGCCGCGCACGCCGATCCGGTCGTCGGCGACGCGGAACTTCGCCTGGCAATTCGTGCAGATGACGATCATCCGGGCCGGCCCCGTCGCCAGAGATTACACCGCGATGCCGCTTGACACCAAGCGGCAAAGACAAAACAATGCCCGGGTTCCGCGCACTTATGCCCCGGACGGCCCCGATGAACGAAGAGCGCACCCCCGGTAGCGAGCCACCCGCAGCCGGGCGCGAGCCGAAGGTCATCAAGCGCTACACGAACCGCAAGCTCTACGACACCGTCGAGTCCCGCTACGTCACGCTCGACGAGATCGCCGAGATGATCAAGGCCGGCGCCGAGGTGAAGATCATCGACAACCGGACGAAGGAGGACCTCACCTCGGTGACCCTCGCCCAGATCATCTTCGAGGAGGAGAAGAAGACCTCGAAGATGAGCCTCGAGACGCTGCGCGACATGATCCGCCACGGCGGCGAGGTGGCGCAGCGGTTCATGGAGGGGACGCAGGCGGAGCTGCGCGGGCGGGTCGAGGCGGTCCGCGCCGCCGCGGAGCAGCGCGTCCAGAGCTTCCTCAAGCAGGGGCAGCAGACGAGCGACAAGGCGAAGGAGCTCGTCCAGACCTCCCAGGAGGCGGTCTCCGCGCTCCAGAAGAAGGTGGACGAGCGCGTCCGGGCGGCCATCGAGGGGATGTCGAGCCTCTCCGAGGTACGCCGCTCGCTCGACGAGATCGCGAAGCGCATCGAGGGCCTCGAGAAGCGGCTCGACGAGATCGCGAAGAAGTGAGGCGTCCGCCGCGGCGGGCCCTTCACCATCCGGCGTTCACCCCGAGCGCACGGCCTGGGCGGGCGGCGCGGAGCCGAGGGAGGCGGGCGCGCCCCGCTCCAGGATCTCCTCGGCGATGTCCGCGAGCGCCTTCGCCCCCGACGAGCGCGGCGCCCATTCGAAGATGGTCCGGCCGTGGCTCTGGGCCTCGTCGACCTTCACCGACCACCCCAGCACCGAGCGCGACAGCGCCGCCGGGAACCGCTCGCGCAGCTTGGCCAGGATCTCGTCCGCGAGCTGCGTCTTGCGGTACAGCGCCGGGACGACGAGCCCGAGCGCCGGGGCCTCGCCGCGCTCCGAGCGGAGCTCCTCGAGCGACTCCAGGATCTCCGCGCAGCCGTCGAGCGCGAGGTAGGTGAGCGCGACCGGCACCACGAGCTCGCGCGCCGCCACGAGGACGTTCTCGGTGACGAGCGAGCGGGAGGGCGGCGCGTCCACCAGCACGGCGTCGTAGCGCGACTCCCCGAGCGCGTCGAGGCGCTGGCGGAGCCGCTCGCCGCGGTCGGCGGCCGGCGCCACCGCCACCGGGAAGCCGGCCAGGTCCTTGTTCGCGGGGAGGAGGTCGAGGCCCGCGATGGCGGTCCTCCGCACCACGTCCTCGAAGCGCACCGTGTAATCGAGGAGGAGGTCGTGGACGGTGGGTGCGAGCCGGCGCACGTCGACGCCGAGCGACTTGCCCGCGTGCCCCTGCGTGTCCATGTCCACGACGAGGACGCGCTTGCCCCGGCCGGCGAGCCAGGCGGCGACGTTCACGCAGAGCGTCGTCTTGCAGGTGCCGCCCTTCTCGTTGATGAAGGCGATCCGCCGCACGGCGCCGCCCCCCGGCTAGCCGCCGTTGCGGCCGCCGCCCTTGCCGCCCACCTTCTCCGAGAGGCCGTCGATCATCGACTCGAGCTCCGCGAGCCTGCGCTTCAGCGCCGCGACGTCGTCCTTCGAGGGCAGGTTCGCGGCGTGGAGCGCCTGCGACATTCCGCGCTCGAGCGTCTCGCGGGCCTGGCGCGCGGTGGTGACGAGCGACTGGAAGCCGCCGGAGAGGCCGTCGGAGGCGAGGAGCTTCCCCAGCACCTTTCCGACCTGCTCCTCGCCCGCCTCGAGCGCCCTCTTCACGAGCGGGTTCTTCATGACGTCGTCGAAGAGCATGGTGGACTTGTCACCCTCCCCCCGTTAGCTTGTCAAGCCTCGTGGCCACACCGCCCCTTCTCGACCGGCGGCTCGTGATCGTCACCGGGAAGGGCGGCGTCGGGAAATCCACCGTCACCGCAGCGCTCGCCCTCCTCGCCGCCCGTGCCGGGAAGCGCGTCCTCGTATGCGAGGTGAACGCGCAGGAGCGCATCGCTCCGCTCCTCGGCGCCGAGCGCGCCGGCCCCGTCATCCGCGAGGCCGCGGAGCGCGTCTTCACGGTGAACGTGACGCCGCACGAGGCCATGCGCGAGTACGGAATCATGGTCCTCAAGTTCCGCACCATCTACGAGGCGGTGTTCGAGAACCGGCTCGTGCGCTTCTTCCTGCGCGTGGTGCCGTCGCTCGCCGAGCTGGTCATGCTCGGCAAGATCCTCTACGAGGCGAAGGCGGAGGAGGGCGGCCGGCCGCGCTGGGACCTCGTCCTCGTCGACGCGCCCGCCACCGGGCACGCCGTGCAGCTCCTGCGCGTGCCCTCCGCGCTCGTGGACACGGTGCCGGGCGGGCCCCTCCGGCAGGACGCCGACTGGATGGAGGCGATGCTCGTCGATCCGGCGCGCACCTCCGTCGCCATCGTCACCCTCCCCGAGGAGATGCCGGTGAACGAGG
>DATDDC010000552.1:0-3625 GCA_036523995.1 Anaeromyxobacter sp. | reverse complement strand
CTGGCCGGCGTCGATGGCCAGCAGCGTGACGCCGAAGCCCGACTGCATGGCGGTGTGGATGTAGAGGTTGTTGAGCACCACCTGCGAGACGGCATCGCGCTTCAGCTCGATGACGATGCGCATGCCCTCGCGCGACGACTCGTCGCGGAGGTCGGAGATCCCCTCGATCTTCTTCTCCCGCACCAGCTCGGCGATGCGCTCGACGAGCTTCGCCTTGTTCACCTGGTACGGGATCTCCGTGACGACGATGGACTCGCGCTCGGTCCTGGGGTGGACCTCGATGGCGGCGCGGGCCCGCACCTGGATGGTGCCGCGCCCCTTCTCGTAGGCGGCCCGGATCCCCTCGCGCCCGCGGATGAACCCGGCGGTGGGGAAGTCCGGCCCCGGGATGAAGCGCATGAGGTCCTGCACGGTGGCCCTGGGGTTCTCGACGAGGTGCACCACCGCGTCGATCACCTCGCCCATGTTGTGGGGTGGGATGTTCGTGGCCATGCCCACCGCGATCCCCGCCGACCCGTTCACGAGCAGGTTGGGGAAGCGGGTGGGGAGGACGAGCGGCTCCTTCGTGGAGTCGTCGAAGTTGGGGCCCCATTCGACGGTGTCCTTGTCGATGTCGGCGAGGAGGAAGTCGGCCAGGCGCTCGAGGCGGCTCTCGGTGTACCGGTATGCCGCGGCGGGATCGCCGTCGATGGAGCCGAAGTTCCCCTGCCCGTCGATGAGCGGGTAGCGGAGGTTCCAGTCCTGCGCCAGGCGGACGAGCGCGTCGTAGACCGCGGCGTCGCCGTGGGGGTGGTACTTCTTCAGCACCTCGCCCACGACGCCCGCGCACTTCGAGTACCGCTTGCTGTGGTGCAGCCCCTCCGTGTGCATCGCGTACAGGATCCGGCGGTGCACCGGCTTCAGGCCGTCGCGCACGTCGGGGAGCGCGCGGCCGATGATGACCGACATCGAGTAGTCGAGATACGACTTGCGCATCTCGTCTTCGATCGCGACCTGCGCGCGATGACCGTCGCCGGAGGGAGGAGGCGGCGGGGAAGGCGCGTCGGGTGGGGAGGGCGGAAGGGTCTCGTCGGCCATGCGGAGAAGGTCCGCGCCGGGAGCCCGCGGCGGGGTTCCGGAGCGCGCTGGGGAAAGGTCGTACTTAGCCGATTCTCCTTGCGGATTCAACGATTTTGGCGCACGGCGGCAATGCCTCGCCCGCGGCCGCAGCCCCAGCCCGGTATTTCACGATCAGTGCGTCTGGCGCCGTCGGGCTGCCGCCGGCCCTGCGGCGTCGCGTCGACCCTGGGGCCGGCCGGACCCCCGTTCTTTGCGGCGGCGTTTCGCCCTGATCTCGCGGTGTGACAACTGTCCCCCAGCCGCGGGACCCTGGTTCCTTCCTTGCAGCCGTACGCGTCGTGGCGTCGAGCGCATCCGTTCTCTCCGTCGCCGAAGGAACGTGCCCCAGGTCGGGGCGGGTCCTCGTGTGCGACGAGAGCCCCAACCTCCGGGCGCTCCTGCGAGGTCTCCTCTCGCCGCAGTACGAGATCTGCCTCACGGCGAGCGGCGAGGAGGCGCTCGAGCGCGCCCCCGCCTTCGCGCCCGACGTCGTGCTCTCGGATCTGCTCCTCCCCGGCATGTCGGGGAGCGTCCTCTGCCGGAGGCTCCGCGCCGAGCCGGCGACGCGCGACGTGCCCTTCGTGCTCGTCACCTCGCTCGCCGACGCCGACGCGCGCGCCGAGGGGCTCGAGTCGGGCGCCGACGACTACATCGCGAAGCCCATCCGCGCGCGCGAGCTGCAGGCGCGGGTCGGCTCCCTCGTGCGCCTGCGGCGCGCCATGCTCGCCCTGGAGGAGCGGTCGGCGGCGCTGGAGCGCTCGAACGCGGCCCTCCGCGAGGCGCAGCACGCGCTCTTGCGGGCGGAGCGGTTCTCGGCGGTGGGCACGCTCGCGGCGGGCCTCGCCCACGAGATCGCGAACCCGCTCTCCTGCATCAAGGCGGGCTCCACCGCCATCACGCGGTTCCTGCGCGAGGTTGGCGACGGCGTGTCGGCGCTCGCCGACGCCGCGTCGAAGGGGCCGGCCGAGAAGCACGCGCTCCTGAGCGCGCTGGCCGAGGCCATGTCCATCGCAGGGGAGCTGGCCGACGGCAGCCGGCGCATCGAGCGGCTCGCCGCGGACCTGCGCGTCTTCGCAGGGCCGGCCATGGCGGCGGACGAGGTGGTCGACCTCGCCGAGGCCATCGAGGCCGCCTGGACCGTGGCCCGCTCCCGCTTCGCCGCCCTTCCCCGCCTCGCGCTCGACGCGGCCGCGTGCCCGCCCATCCGGGCCTCCGGGGCGCTCGTGGGCCAGGCGCTCGTCGCCGTGCTCGAGAACGCGGTCCTGGCCGCGGGGCCGGGAGGGCTCGTGCGGGTGGCGCTCCGGGAGATCCCGGATGGCGCGGAGATCGAGGTGCGGGACTCGGGGCCTGGGATCCCGCGGGAGATCCTGCCGCGCATCTTCGACCCGTTCTTCACGACCCGGCCCGTGGGATCGGGGACGGGCCTCGGCCTCGCCGTGGCCTACGGGATCGTGAGCGGGCTCGGAGGCGACATCGGGGTGGACTCCCCGCCCGGTCAGGGCGCGGTGTTCCGGGTCCGGCTGCCTCGCGCGCCGGGCGCGTTCGCGCGCGGGGCGTGAGCCGTCGCGCGAGGGCGAAGCCCGAGTGTCCCCCCGCTGCGAGGTCTACTTCTCCGCGACGCCGAGGCGGGCCGCGGCGCGCCGCACGCGCGCGGCCTCGAGGGCGTAGTGCTCGTCCTGCTCCGTCATCTTGAGGAGCTTCTCCTGCGACTCCTCGAAGGCGCGCTTGGCGCGGGCCACGTCGATGTCCGGCGCCGCCTCGGCGGTGTCGGCGAGCACGATGACCCGGTTCTCCGCGACCTGGAGGAAGCCACCGCCGACGGCGTAGTGGTGCTCGCGGCCGCCCTCCACGTAGGTGAGCCGGCCCGGCTGGAGCGCGGTCATGAAGGGCTCGTGGTCCTGGCGGACGCCGAAGCCGCCCAGCGCGCCCGGCGCGCGCACCTCGTCCGCGGTGACGGAGAGGACGCGCCGCTCGGGCGTGACGATCTCGAGGGTGAGAGGCATCGGTTACCCCGCGGAGAGCTTCTTGGCCTTCTCGATGGCCTCTTCGATGCCGCCCACCATGTAGAAGGCCTGCTCCGGCAGGTCGTCGTGCTTGCCCTCCACGATCTCCTTGAAGCCGCGGATGGTGTCCTTGAGCTCGACGTACTTGCCGGCGTTGCCGGTGAACTGCTCGGCCACGTGGAACGGCTGCGAGAGGAAGCGCTGGATCTTGCGGGCGCGCGCCACGGTGAGCTTGTCCTCCTCGGAGAGCTCGTCCATGCCGAGGATGGCGATGATGTCCTGGAGGTCCTTGTAGCGCTGGAGCGTCTCCTGGACCTGGCGGGCCACCGTGTAGTGCTCCGGGCCCACCACGAGCGGGTCGAGGATGCGGGAGGTCGAGTCGAGCGGGTCGACGGCCGGGTAGATGCCGATCTCGGTGAGCTTGCGGGAGAGCACGGTGGTGGCGTCGAGGTGCGCGAACGCGGTCGCCGGCGCGGGGTCGGTGAGGTCGTCGGCCGGCACGTAGATGGCCTGCACCGAGGTGA
>DATDDC010000551.1:0-20166 GCA_036523995.1 Anaeromyxobacter sp. | reverse complement strand
CCGCCACCCGGATGCCGGCCAGGTCCCCCTCCGGCAGCGCCCGCCCGGCCGCCTCGTACCCGTCCGCCTCGACGCCGAGGACGTGCTCGCCGGCCGGCGGCGCCGGTATGGTGCGGCTCCCCTCGCCCACGGGGCGGCCGTCGAGGCTCACGCGCGCGACGCGCGGCAGCACCTCGACCAGCATCTCGGGCGGCGGCCGCTCCTCGGCGAGCTGCCGGCGTGCCTCCGCGCAACCGGCGAGGAGCGAGAGGGCGAGAGCGCATCCGAGGCGCGTCGTTCGCGGCCGGAGCACGGGTCCGACCCTATATAACCGCCCCATGGTGGACAAGTTCGGGATCGCGCGGGCCCTCCGAGAGATCGGGATGCTCCTCGAGATCGGGGGAGAGAACCCGTTCAAGGTGCGCGCCTACGAGAACGGCGCCCGCGCCCTCGAGGCGCTCGCCGGGGACGTGGCTCCGGTGATCGCGTCCGGGCGGCTCACCGACCTCCCCGGCATCGGCGAGGCGCTGGCGAAGAAGATCGCCGACATCCACGCCACCGGCACGACCGCCCTGCTCGATCGGCTCCGCGCGGAGAACCCGCCGGGCACGCTCGAGCTGCTCCAGGTGCCCGAGCTCGGGCCCAAGAAGGCCAAGGCGCTCCAGGCGGCGCTCGGCATCGCGAACCTCGCCGATCTCGAGAAGGCCTGCCTCGAGGGACGCGTCCGGGGGGTGAAGGGCTTCGGCGAGAAGACGGAGCAGAAGATCCTCGAGGGCATCCAGCGGATGAAGGAGCGCGCGGCCGACCGCCGCTTCCGCCTCGCGGACGCGCTCGAGGCCGGGGCGGCGCTCCTCGATCACCTGCGCGCCTCGCCGGCGGCCGAGCGGGTCGAGCTCGCCGGATCGGTCCGGCGCTTTCGCGAGACCGTCGCCGACCTGGACCTCGTCGCGGCGTCGCGCGATCCGGCCGCGGTGGCCCAGCGCTTCGTGGAGTTCCCGCGGGCGGCCGAGGTGCTCGCGCGCGGCGACTCGAAGACCACGATCCGGCTCGTCTCCGGCCTGCAGGTGGACCTCCGCATCGTCCCGCCGGAGGACCTCGCGACCTGCCTCCACCACATGACGGGCTCGAAGGCCCATCACGTGAAGCTGCGCGGCATCGCCCGCGACGCGGGATACACGCTCAGCGAATGGGGGCTCCACCGGCTGCCGCCCCGTGCGCCCCCGGCGACGGCCGAGGCGGTGCCCCCCGACCCGGCCGCCAAGGTCCCCATCGCCAGCGAGGCGGACCTCTACGCCGCCCTCGACCTCGCCTACGTCCCGCCGGAGCTGCGCGAGGACTCGGGGGAGATCGAGGCGGCGCGCCAGGGGACGCTCCCCACCGACCTCGTGGCGATCGAGGACGTGCGCGGGCTCGTGCACTGCCACACCACCTGGTCGGACGGCCGCGCCTCGCTCGAGGACATGGCGCGCGCCGCCGACGCGCTCGGCGTCGAGTACATGACCATCACGGACCACTCCAGGACGGCGGGCTACGCCGGCGGCCTCGAGGAGGACCGGATGAAGCTCCAGTGGGAGGAGATGGCCCGCGTGCAGGAGAAGGTGAAGGTGCGGCTCCTCCGAGGCACGGAATCCGACATCCTCGAGGACGGCGCCCTCGACTACCCCGACCGCGTCCTCGAGAAGCTCGACGTGGTCGTGGCGAGCATCCACTCTCGCCACAAGATGGACGAGGACCAGATGACCCGCCGCCTCGTCCGCTGCATGAAGCTGCCCGTGTTCAAGATCTGGGGCCACGCCCTGGGCCGGCTCCTGCTCGAGCGCGACCCCTTCCCCTGCCGCGTGGAGGAGGTGCTCGACGCGCTCGCCTCCTCGCGCGGCGCCGTGGAGGTGAACGGCGATCCCAAGCGCCTCGAGCTCGAGCCGCGCTGGCTCCGCGCCGCCACGGCGCGCGGCATCCCCGTGGTCCTCTCCGTCGACGCCCACTCGACGCGCGACCTCGGCTACCTGCGCTTCTCGGTGGGCACGGCGCGCCGCGGCTGGGTGCGCCGCTCCCAGGTGCTGAACGCGCTCCCGCTCGAGCGGTTCCGTGCCGCCGTGCGCCCGGTCGCCTGACGGCGACAGCTCCCTTGTCCCGATCGCCCCCCGCGTCTACCCTCGACCGCCTTGAACCCGAAGCTGCTACTCAAGTCGAAGCGGATCGCGGCGATCAGCGTCCTCTCCGCGGCCTCGGGCATGCCCTTCGGCTGGATCGTCTCGGGCACGCTGCAGGTGTTCCTCGTCGCCCTCGGCTTCTCGCGCTCCGCCATCGGGCTCCTCTCCGGGGTCTCGCTGCCCTGGGCTCTCAAGTTCCTGTGGGCGCCGCTCGTCGACCGGTACGCGCTCAGGTGGCCGGGCCGGCGCCGCAGCTGGATGATCATGGCGCAGCTCGCGCTGGCGGGCACGATGGGCGCCATCGCCGTCTTCGCGTGGCGCGCGCTCGCCGCGAGGAGCGCCGGCGGGATGCTGGCGCACGCCCCGCTCCTCATCGGCGTCCTCGCCCTCGCCTTCGCCTTCTTCTCGGCCACACAGGACATCGCCTACGACGCGTACACGGTCGAGGCCCTGCACCGGGACGAGCAGGGGCCCGTGTCGGGGCTGCGCATCCTCTTCTACCGGCTGGGCATGCTCCTCGCTAGCGCCGTCGCGATCTACGCGAGCGCCTGGATCCCGCTGCCCATCGTCTTCCTCGCGCTGGCCGGGATCTTCGTGCTCTTCACGCTCGTCGTGATCGCCTCGCCCGAGCCCGATCGCCCGGCGGAGGCGCCGCGCTCGCTGGCGCGGGCCGTCGTGGATCCGCTCCGGTCGTACTTCGCCCGGCCGGACGCCATCGCCATCGCCCTGTTCCTCGTCTTCTACAAGCTCGGAGACAACATGGGGGGGACGATGGTGATCCCCTTCCTCAAGGACCTGTGCTTCTCCAACGCCGAGCTCGGGGCGGCGCTCAAGACCATCGGCACCATCGCGACGATCACCGGCTCGCTCGTGGCGGGGCTCCTCCTGGCGCGCATGGGGCTCGGCCGCGCGCTCTGGATCTTCGGCGTCTTCCAGGCCGCGGCGAACGTCATCTACTCGGGGGCGGCCCTCTCCCGGCACGTGCCCCTGGAGTTCGCGCGCTGCGCCACGCTCCCCGCCGTGGACGCCGTGACGCGCCTCTGGACGTACGGCGCCATCACGGCCGAGTACGGGGCGCAAGGCATGGCCAGCGCGGCGCAGGCGGTGCTGCTCCTGCGCGTGTGCGACAGGCGCTACAGCGCCACACAGTTCGCGCTCCTCTCCTCTCTCTTCGGGCTGGGCCGCTGGGCCGCCGGGCTGCCCTCGGGGTACCTGGTGGAGCGGATGGGCTACCCGCTCTTCTTCGCGGCCTGCGCCACGGTGATGGCCGTCCCCGGCTTCCTGTTCCTGCATCGCATCGCGCCCTTCTCGGAGCGTGAGGTGCGGCTGGCTGTGGACCCCGCCGTGAACCCCCAGTAAGGGCTCGACCGCGGTACGCTTTCGGTTACGATGTCGCGCCGCCGCGCGCTCCGGCGCGGCCCGCACCACGGAGGCTACCCATGGTCCGCCGCTGGCTCACGGTCGTCCTCGCCCTCGCCACCGCTTCCGCCCTGGCGCTGCCCGGCCTCGCGTCCGCCCAGCGGCGGTCGGCCCCGCCAGCCACGTCGCACACGGGCGGCGCGGGCGGCACGCAGCTGGGCGTCCTCGTCGGCTTCGAGGACGGCAGCGGAGACACCGGGCTCGCGCTGCGCCTCGACGGCGAGTGGTACTGGCAAGCCCTCTCGCCACAGGTGAGGCTCTCCTTCGTCGGTTCCGTCGGGTTCTCGCACTGGAGCTTCAACGCCGGGTTCTTCCAGGCGCCGAGCAGCACGCTCAACATCTTCAAGCTGACGCCCGCGGTCCGCTTCTCGTTCGGCAACTCGCCGGTGATCCGGCCCTACGCGGACGTGGGCATCGGGCTCCACTACGCGAGCTTCACCTTCAAGGAGCGCGACATCTTCGGCAACGTGTTCAGCGTCTCCGATTCGGACGTGAGCGTCCACATGCGCTTCGCGGGGGGTCTCCTCTTCCACGTTTCCCCCGGGCTGAGCCTGGGCGGCGAGATCGACTTCACGCCGTACTTCGGCGACGTGGACGACAACACCTTCTCGCTGCTGTTCGTCGCCCAGTTCCGGATGTAGACGGACGTTCACGCGCAGCCGAAGCGGCCGCCGCGGCGCGCTTCTTGCGCGCGCCTGCACGCGTGGCGCATCCGCTGCGCGCACGCGCCGCACCTACATTGCAACGTGCCGGAATCCCAGGGAGGATCGGGTATCGGCGCTGGCGCGGGTGGTGCTTCGCCCTCGCGGGCAGCTCACCGCACGGAGGCCTCCCTCGATGAAGGTGCTGTTCGTCACCCCGCCGTACCACTGCGGGGTCGTCGAGGTGGCGGGGCGGTGGATCCCGCTGCAGTTCGTCTACCTCGCCGGCGCGGCCCGGGCCGCCGGCCACGAGTGCGAGATCTTCGACGCGATGTCCGTCATGGCCGGGCACGAGGAGATCGCCCGCCGCATCGACGCATCGCGGCCCGACGTCGTGGCCATCTCCGCCATCACGGCGACGTTCCCCGACGCGCTGGAGGTGACGCGGGCCGCCAAGGCGCGGGGCGCCGTCACGGTCATGGGCGGCGTTCACCCGACGTTCATGTACGGCGAGTTCCTGCCGGAGCGAAGCGTGGACTACGTCGTCCTGGGCGAGGGCGAGCGGACCCTCCCCGAGCTCCTCGACTGCCTCGCCGCGAAGGACGACCCGCGCAGGGTCCCGGGGCTCGCCTTCCTGAACGGGCTCGGCCCCGTCCGCACGGCCACGCGGCCGCGGCTCGCGGAGGTGGACGGGCTCGCCATGGCCTGGGACCTCCTCGACTGGGCGCCCTACACGTACTACGTGAAGCCCGGCTCGCGCCTCGGCGCCGTGTCGAGCTCGCGCGGCTGCAGCTTCGAGTGCGCCTTCTGCTCGCAGACCCAGTTCTGGGAGAGGAGCTGGCGCGCGCGCGACCCGCGCTGCGTCGTGGACGAGATCGCCCACCTGCGCGAGCGCTACGGCGTCGACGTGGTGCTCCTCACCGACGAGTACCCGACGTCGGACCGGGCGAGGTGGGAGGCCTTCCTCGACCTCCTCGTCGAGCGCGACCTCGGCGTCGACCTCCTCATGGAGACGAGGGTCCAGGACATCGTGCGGGACCGCGCCATCCTGGGGAAGTACCGGAAGGCGGGGGTGGTCCACGTCTACGTCGGCATCGAGGCGACGGATCAGGCGACGCTCGATCTCGTGAACAAGGAGATGAGCGTGGACGAGTCGAAGCTCGCGCTAGAGCTCCTCGACGCGCACGACCTCATCAGCGAGACCTCGTTCGTCCTCGGCTTCCCCAACGAGACGCCCGGCCACGTGAAGGAGACCCTCGCGCTCGCCAAGGCCTACGATCCGGACTTCGCGCACTTCCTCGCCATCGCGCCCTGGCCCTACGCGCAGATGTGGAGCGAGCTCGAGCCGCACGTCGCGACGCGCGACTACCGGCGCTACAACCTCATCGATCCCGTGGTGAAGCCCGTCGAGATGACGCTCGGCGAGATCGACGACGCCATCGTCGACTGCTACCGCTCGTTCTACATGGAGAAGGGCATGCGGGTCCTGCGCATGCCGCCCGGCCACCGGCGCGACTACCTCCTGCGCTCCATGAAGCTCATCATGGGGAGCTCCTTCGTCCGCAAGAAGATGGCCGGCCGGCTCATGCCGGAGGACGTGCGGAAGATGCTGGGCTCGCTGCCGGGGTGATCGTACGCCCTTCTACGGGGCGAACGGTTGCCGCCGTCAGCCGCCTCCGCCCGAGGAGGTGCCCGCGCCCAGCTCGAGCACCTCGTCCACGATCCAGCCGCCGCCCTGCCGCTTGAGGCGGTACTTGAGGCGGTAGGTCGCCTCCTTCGGCGGCGCCCGCTCGTCGGGCCGCGAGAGGGCGCGGTGCTCGTAGGCCCATCGCTCCTCGGTGTCGGCGTCCGCCAGCGGGCCCGACACCCGGACCTTCCCGAACCGCAGCTCGTCCTGCCGCGCCTCCATGTACTGGGCGCGCGCGACGAGGCCGGTGATCAGCCTCGAGGTGCGCGCGATCTCGGTCGGGCTCGCGATCCCGTCGAGGAGGTCCGGCCGCCGCGTGCGGTACGCCTCCACGAGGCGCTGGTTGTAGCGGATGACCGCCGTGCGTACGGCGTGCACCTCCGGATCCTCGGTCCGCGGGCCGCACGCGTGCGCGGCGAGCGCGATGGCGCCGCAGACGAGGGCGAGGCCTCGTTCAGAGGAGCTGCGTGTGGACATCGGACACGACCCCGATCCCGAAGAAGGTGACGACGACCACCGCGGCCGCGCCGAGCGCGAGCCACGCGGCGCGCGAGCCGGTCCAGCCCAGCGTGAAGCGCAGGTGGAGATACACGGCGTAGGTGAGCCAGCTCACGAGCGACCAGGTCTCGATGGGATCCCAGGCCCAGTACCGGCCCCAGAGCCCGTGTGCCCAGATCGCGCCCGATGCGATCATCACCGTGTCGCCGACGAACCCGAAGGCGATGAGCTTCGCCGACAGCTCGTCGATCACCGCCGGCCGCGCCGCCGGCACCGCGGCGCGGCGCCGCGACAGCCAGAGGTGATAGCCGGCCAGGACCGACGCCACGAGATAGGACCCGAACGCCAGCCAGGCGAAGGCCACGTGCACGACGAGCCAGTTCGAGCGAAACGGCGGCTCGAGTGGGAGGTGCACCGCCGGGGCCATGATCCCGTTCCCGAGCAGCAGGAGCGCGATGGCCACGATGAAAGGGGCCGCGCGGATCGCGGGCCGGTACTGGCGGACGAGGACACCGCCGAGGAGCGGGATGAACCAGGCGCCGCTCAGGGAGTTCTCGTACGCGCCCTGGACCGGCGCGTGCCCCGTCGCGATCCATCGGACCGCGATGGCGAGGGTGTGCGCCGCCCACCCGGCGGCGGCGAGCCGCCACCCCGCCCGCCCGAGCCGCTCCCGCCCCAGGAACGTGCCGGCGGACAGCGCGGCGAACGCCAGCGCGTAGCCGGCGACAGCCGCCCAGAGCGCCGCGCCCTCGAGCGTCCTCACGCGGCGCGCCCTCCGAGCGCCCGCGCCACGCGCTCCGCGCGCTCCTCCAGCAGGGCCGGGAAGTAGCGCGCCGAGAGGACCAGCTCGAGCCGCGTCCCGGCGCCGTCCGGCCGGAGCGTCGCCCGCCAGGACTGCTCGTGCCACCCGAAGCGCAGCGCGAGCCCACCGACGCCCAGGAGCGCGCCCAGCGTGAACCAGGGCAGGCCCGGGTCCCGGCTCACGAGCAGCTCCAGCCAGTAGCGGAGCGAGGGAAAGGCGATGCGGTATCCGCCCGCCTCCGCCGCTCCGCCCCGCGGGACGAGGCCCGACGCCACCTCGCGCCCGCCCTGCATCCAGCGCCACGCCAGCACCGGCCTCACCGGGAGCGGCGAGCGGCTCGCGGGCTCCGCGCCGCGCGGCGCCCAGTCCGGGTAGAAGCGCAGCCGCAGCTCGCCGCCGCCGTCCAGCGCCACGGCGTCCTCTGCACCGGGAGGGATCACCTGCAGCACCGCGACGGCGTCTGTGCGGACGCGCCCCTCGGGATCCGTGGCGCGGATCTCCGGCGCGAAGCCATAGCGGTGGATGCTGAGCTGGTGGCCGTCGAGCGAGGCGGGAGCGTTCACGCTCAGGAAGAACCGCCCGGGCGAGGCGCCGTCGCGCTCCGCGTCGAGGACCGCGGAGACGTCCACCATGCCGGTGCGGGAGTCGGGGAGGGCCTGGCGGACCTCCGGAGCGAACTCCACGGACACGCTGCGGATCGCCACGGTGGTGCCGCCGAGGCGGGCGGCGCCGTCGGGCGGCGTCGCGGCGCGCACCGTGGCAGGCCCGAGCCGGACGGGGAACCCCTCCGTCAGCACGACCTCGCCGCTGAAGCGGCCCACCGCGCTCAGGCCGATGCCCACCATCGTGGCGAGCAGGCCCGCGTGGAAGGCCATCGAGCCCAGGAAGCCCAGGGCGCCGCGCCGTCCGTGGAGCTCCCCTCCCGCCGCGCTCGCCCGCGGGAACCCCGCCGATCGCACGGCATCGCGCACCCGCTCGGCGGCCGGGCCCGGCGCCTCGCCGAGGGTCATGGTGCGCCTCACGGCGAAGCGCTCGATCTCCGGGGGCGCGCGCCGCGTCCGCAGGCGCGCCGACGCCCTCTGCCACATCGAGGCCGCGACGGAGAGCGCGATGTACCCGGGGAGCGCGAGGAACGCGGGAGACGTCGTGAAGCGGCGGGGCTCGAGCCGCTCCAGGATCCAGGCGCGGGCGGGGGCCCTGCGCCGCAGCTCCTCGAAGCGCGGCTCGCCCGGATCGGGTGCGAAGGACGCCAACGCCAGCAGGACGGCGGTCGCCGACATGACCAGGACCGCCACCCGGCGCGAGAGAAGGAGCCGTCGCGCCGACCTCACGGACCGGAGTCTACCCCACCCGGCGCCGGCCGCGATGCTAGGGCGCGTCGTAGTTGTAGGTCGCCGTCTGGAACCCCTGCGTCTGGTCCTTGTGGTTGTGCGTGCAGGTGTCCACGCTGTCGGCGGCCGCCTTGGTCCAGCAGTGTCCGCTGCCGGACGTCGTGGTGGGGCGCGTGACCGCGTACCAGCTCGACCCCGCGAGCATCCGCTTGCCGGACTGGCTCGCGGGCGTCCCTGTCCCCCCGTTGTTGCCGACGCCGACGTTCTCGCCGTGGATGCCGCCCGAGCGGGCGCCGCCGTGGCACGTCATGCAGGCGATGCCCCACTTGCTGCCGTTTCCGGCGAAGGCGGTCACGTACATGTCCCCGCGCCCGTCCACGGGATGCGGCACGCGCGACCAGTTGCCGCTCGTCGGCGACGCGTAGTTGTTGTCGCCGTAGACCTCGCGCCAGTGGCAGTTGACGCACAGGACGTACGAGTCCGAGGGCGTGCTGGTCCGCATCGTGACCGCGGTCGGGCTCGACGCCGTGCCCGTGTACTGGAGGAACTTCATCGTGCGGGTGCCGCTCGTCAGGTACTTGTAGGCGGAGCCGTGCGGGCCGAACGGATCGGACGCGGTGTTGCTGGCGTGGCAGTCGGAGCAGGCGATCGTGCTCCACGGCCCGAAGGGCGGCACGAAGTTGTTGGCGAGGCCGGCGGTGAGGATGAACGCCTGTCCCGTCGCCGCGCTCGTGGTGCGATCCACCTGGAGGACCGTGTCGGACGGGACGGCGACGACTTTGTACCAGGTCGTCGCTCCCTGGGCCGGCGCGTTGCTGCCGATGTTGATGAACCAGCCGGGGAGCACGGTCGCGGGCCACGTCGTGCCCGTGAGCGTCACGTTGCACGGCGCCGCCGAGCACGCGGCGGTCGACACCGTGATGCCGGTCCCGTTGATGAACTTGGGCCAGTTGGGGTTGTAGTAGGACGCGGCCCCCGAGACCATCGGCTGGTTCCGCCCCGGCGCGAACACGGCGTGGTGCGAGAGGTTGTTGGGGTTGAACTCGTTCGCCTTGTCGCCCTGCACCATGGCGGTGGCGTTCGCCGCGGTCCAACTCGTGCCCGGGGCGCCGGAGGGCGTGTTCGGCATCGAGGTGTACGCGGTGCCGTACGCGAAGCTGGAGTGGCAGCGGATGCAGAGGTTCCCCTCCACCGGGCCCGTCACCGAGGTCGTCCAGGTGACGTTCGTGAAGACGTTCGTGCCGAGGCCCGCCGCGCCGTTGCCGAACGGCGAGGCGTTGCTCGTGCCCAAGGAGTCGTTCCAGGTCGGAGGAGCGGGCTGGGCGGGCCACGTGCCGCCGCTCGGCCCGGCCACCGGCACGCCGGAGATGGGGCCGCTGGCCTGGTTCCCGCTCGCCGTGCCGGTGGGGAGGATGACGTACTGGATGGTCCCGGTCACGCTGCCGGAGAACTTCACCTGGAGGGCATTTCCCGCGTTCTCGTAGATGACGCTCACGTACCCGGCGCCCGTCGTCGCCGAGACGATCTTCACCTGGTAGCCCTTCCAGGCGTTCGTGGTCCACGTCTTCGTCGAGTCGGTGAGCGTGTCGAGCGCGGGATCCGTGCCCTGGGTGAAGGTGGCCGTCCCGGCGGTACCGGTGGCGCTCACGGTCGCGACCGGCTTGGCCTCGTGCGGGTCGTGGCAGTCGAGGCAGTTCACGTGGCGGTTCGCGCCGGAGTACTTGCCGTCGGCGGCCGCTGCGCCCGCCTCCGTGATGGTGTTGTGGATCTGGTCGCTGTTCGTCGGGTGCTTGAAGGTGCTCGTCACCTCGCCGTAGAGGTTCTTGCCGGAGAGGTCCTGCCCGTTCGTGTTGTCCCCGTGGCAGTTGAAGCAGACGTACTCGGCGGCGACGTTTCCGGACGCCGCCGGGCTCACGTTGCCGGCGAGCAGCGAAGGGTTGCTCGAGTAGTGGACCGCCTCGAAGGGCACCGTCGCGTCGTTCGGCCGCGCATCGGCGCGCTCGGAATGGCACTTCGTGCAGTTGCGCGCGAAGGTCGAGCCGTCGTGCTGGGTGTACGTCCAGTCGTACGCCGTCCCGCCGACGGTGTTCGAGGCGTAGTTGTGCGCCGACGCGGTGAAGGCGGTCTTGTCGATCGGCGGGTGCTGCACCGGGACCGAGCTGTCCACCGGATAGCGGTGGCAGGAGAGGCACATGCCGCCGTTCGTCGCGGTCGAGTCGAAGTCGGTCTTGGCGCGCGTGGTGCTCGTCCTGGTCTGCGCGCCGCCGCCCGTGCCGTCGGCGCGGCTCGCCGCGCTCGTCGCGTCGAGGTAGGCGTTGTACTCGTGCGTCGCGACGACCGGCGACGTGAGGTCGTGCGTGTGATCGCCGTGGCACATGTTCACGCACGAGCGCGACGCCGCGCCGACGGCGTTGAGCGGGCTCGCCCAGGTCGGCCCGCCGGAGTCGCTCGGCGAGAAGCTCTGCACCGTGTGGCGGGTCACGATGGCCTTGCCGCCCAGGGTGGTGCCGCCCGAGGTGAGCGCCATCCTCGAGGTGAGGTCGTTGTGGCAGCCGTCGCAGGCCGCGCCGCCGGTGGACTCGCCCGCGCCCTTGAACGCGTCCTTGTGCGGGTGGCAGCCGAGGCAGGCCGTGACGTAGTGCTCGGTGCCCGCCGCGCCGCGCCCGGAGCCGGTGTTGCGGAAGCGCGGGTTGGCCCCCTGCCAGTTCGCGCCGCCGCTCGTCCCCTTGTAGCCGGTCGCGAGGGTCGCGCTGGTCCCGTTCACGACCGTCGCGATCCGGGTCCAGGCGAGCGGGCCGTCCGCGGTGCGCTTGATCTCCCAGTTCGCGGCGAGGCCCGCCGTCGAGCTGAGCGTCACGGAGGTTCCGCCCGCGGTGAACGTGCTCGTGGCGCCGGTGACCTCGCCGCCGTTGCGCGTGTCGGTGTGGCAGGTCTCGCAGGGGCCGGTGCCGGCGGTCACCGCGTTGGCGAGGCCATAGTTCTCGACGCCGCCGCCTGTCGCCCGCAGGTCGACGTCGCGGCTGCCGTTGTTCGGGGTGGCGATGGTCCGGCCGACGAGGTTCACGTTCCCGGTCTTGTGCACGTCGTGGCAGGTGAGGCAGGTGAACGTGGCGCCCCAGGTGCCGTGCTTCGTGCCGACGTTCGTGCTGTTGTGGAGGAGCGTGCTCGGGTGACACGCGGCGCAGGTCTCGGCCGCCGACCTGCGGAGCAGGGTGCCGTCGCCGGCGCCGGCGGGCGCCGGCGGGCGATCGTCGTAGCTCGTGGCGCTCGAGTCGGCGAAGTGGACGCCGTGGCACGACATGCAGACGACGTTACCCGTGGTGAAGCTCGCCGAGGTCCCGTTCGAGAGGTGGATGTTGTTCGTGAAGTTGCCGTCGACGTCGATCTCGTAGGTGGTGCCGGCGCTGACGGCGGTCCCGAGCGCCGCGAAGTTGATCTGCGTGGTGCCGGTCAGGCTCGTGATCGTCGCGACGGTGTTCCGCAGCGGGCTCGTCGAGGGTCCGGTGAAGCGCACCTTCCAGCCGACCGCGCTCGGGCTCGAGAAGTTCTTGCCCGTGTCCACGAGGGAGGTCGTGCTGCCTCCCGTGGCGGTCCCCCAGTACCCCGCCACCTGCGCCGCGCCGCCCACCTCGGCGGGCGGCGTGAACGTGAAGTCGCCCGCCGCGAGCGCGACGCCGACCGGGTGGGTGAGCGTCTTCGCCGCCACGTAGGCCACGGCCGATGCGCTCGTTCCCGAGAACGGCGCGGTCAGCGTGATCGACGTGTTGCCGTTGACCGCCTTCACCACCGCCCAGGCGCTCGACGGCGCGGCGAGCGGCTTGATCATCCAGCCGGGCTGGACGTTCCCGGACCAGACCGTGGACGTGCCCGAGACGGTCGCGTTGCCGTTCGTGAACGTCGCCGTGCCCGCCGTGTAGTACGTGCCCGCGGCGGCGCTGGCCTGGTTCCAGGGGGCATGGCAGTCGAGGCACATCTGGTTCGCGTTGTTCGCGACGGCCTGGAAGTGACGCCCGGCGCTCCCCGCCGTCGACGGCGCGCTGGGGTCGAACGGGGCGTTCGCCTGCGTGTGCTGGTCGTGGCAGGTCGAGCACTGGAGGGTGGTGCCGCCCGCGAGCCCCTGGAGAAGCGCCGTGCTCGTCGGGGGCTGCGCGCCCTCGTCGAGGCGGCTCGCCGGAGCGTCCCAGCGGTGCGACGAGCCGCTCGCGCCCGGCGTCGCCTGGTCCGCCGCCTGCCAGTTCACCACCGTCGGGTTCGTCTTCGTCTGGTGGCAGCTGATGCACAGGTTGGCGTTGGCCGCGTCCTTGGTGAGCGACGGGCCCGCGGCGTTGTGGATCGTGTGGCAGTCGCGGCACGTGTTCGGCAGGTTCGCCGCGTTGTGCGGCGCGTCCGAGGCGCGGGCGACTCGCCCGATCGCGAGGGCGAGCACGGCGACGGCCATGGTCCCGACGGCGCGGCGAGCGTTCATTCTCGCGACTCCCCGGGGCGCGGCTCGACGACGACCGTGATCGCGGCGGGAGCGCTCCGGCGCCATCCGTCGTCCACCTCGAGCTCGAAGGAATAGGTGCCCGGGAGCGGCGTCCGGAACGTCGCCACAGCCGAGGAGGCGCCCTCCAGCGCGACCCACGGCCCGCCGACCTGCGTCCAGCGGTAGCGCAGCATCGCGCCCTGCGGGTCCAGGCTCCGCGATCCGTCGAGGGCGACGAGGTCGCGGACGCGCGCCGTCGGCGAGGCCGCGGCCTTCGCGACGGGGAGCGCCTTCCCCGCCTCGGGCGCGTCGAGACGGATGCGCGCCGGGATGCCGGGCCCGCCGTCGTCGCTCACGTCGAGCTCGAACACGAAGCTCCCGGGCTCGAACGGCACCACCGTCGCGATCGACCGATCGGCGTCGGTGAGCCCCGCCGCGGGTCCGGAGATCTGCCGCCAGGCGTGACGCAGCCCCGGGCCGCCGGTGCTCCCCGCCCCGTCGAGTGCGATCGGCTGGCCGACGGCGCCGGGCGCGACCGGGGCGACGACCGCGCGCGCGTGGTCCGAGCCGGCCGCGCCGGCGTACACCTCGACCGCCGCCGGCGGCGACGACAGCGCGCCGCCGACGAGCGAGACCGAGAACGCGTAGCGGCCGGCCGAGGGAGGGACGAAGCTCGGCTTCGCGGAGGTGGCGTCCTGGAGCGTCACGGCAGGGCCGTCCGTCTGGCGCCACA
This sequence comes from Anaeromyxobacter sp., assembly GCA_036523995.1. Taxonomy (GTDB): domain Bacteria; phylum Myxococcota; class Myxococcia; order Myxococcales; family Anaeromyxobacteraceae; genus Anaeromyxobacter. The sequence goes on along the minus strand of DATDDC010000551.1, from coordinate 6,461 downwards.
AGAACCGCGCGTCGAGCGCCACGCTCGCCGAGGCGTCGAGGACGACGCGCTCGCCGGCGTGCGCCAGCACCGGGCTCGCCGCCACCGCGGTCGGCGACGCCGCATCGCCGGGGACGACGAGGAGCTGGACCTCTCGCGCCGCCCCGGCGCCGAGGACGTCCGCCGCGGCGAGCTCGAACGTGAACAGGCCGGGGCGGCGCGCGTCCAGCGCGAGCTCCGCGCCCGTTCCACCCGCGCTGAGCGGGTACCCGAGCGTCTGGCTCCAGGAGAGCGAGAACGCGTCGCCGTTTCCGTCGCGCGTGAACCCGCCGTCGAGCGCGATCGGCCCCGCGCCGGCCCGCAGCACGGAGACGCGTCCGGGGTCCGGCCTCGGGGCGACGTTGCGGATGGTGATCGCGACCTCCGCCGGCAGGCTCTGCACGGGTCCGCAGGTCGCGACGCCCTCGAGCCGGACCACGCCCGACGCGCGCGCGACGAAGGAGGGCGACAGGGTCCCCGCGTCGCGGAGGGCGACCTCGAGGCCGGAGCCGCGCCGCCACTCGACGTCGCACGCGATCCTCGAGTGGAGCGACGCGCTCAGCCGGACGAGGCCGGGATCGCTCTCCTTCGCCGATGCCGCCACGATCTCCGGGCGGTCGGGGGCGGTCGGGTCGAGGCCGGCGGCGACCTCCGCGCCGTCGGGGATGCCGTCGCCGTCCGAGTCGGCCAGCTTCGGGTCGGTGCCGTGCCGGTACTCGTCCAGGTTCGACAGGCCGTCGCCGTCGGGGTCGAGCCGGGCGTCCGACGGGTCGAGCGGATCGAGCCCGTGGGCGAGCTCCCACGCGTCGGGCATCCCATCGCAGTCCGCGTCCCCGGCGCACCCGCCGGCCGACCCGCGGAGCGCGAAAGCCTCGACGCGCCCGAGCTGGGTGTTCGTGACGAGGGCGCGCCCGCGCCGGTCCAGCGCGACGGCGAAGGGGACCTTCATCTGGCCGGGATCGCTGCCGAAGGCGCCCAGGGTCCCGAGGACTGCGCCCGCGGGCGTGAAGATCACCACCTGCGACTGGTACGAGTCGACGACGTAGACCGAGCCGTCGTCCGCCACCGCGACGCCCGCCGGGCGCGTGAGTGTGCTCGCGAACGTGCCGATGGTGCCGAGGAGCGCGCCGGCCCGATCGAACACCCGGACGACGCCCGTCTTCGAGTCGCTCACGTACGTGCGCAGGCCGGCGGCGTCGAAGGCCACGCCGAGGGGGCTCCCTCCCGCGAGGTCGATGGCACCCGCGGGCGCGCCGGATGCCTCGAACACGCGGACCTGCGCCGCGCCCGCGTCGGCGACGTAGACGCGGCCCGACAGCGGGTGGACCGCGACGCCGAGCGGTCCGGCGAGCTCGTGCGCGCCGCGGCCCATCGAGCGCAGCAGGCGGCCGGCGGAGTCGTACACGCCGACGCTCCCGCCCGCGAGGTCCGCCACGAGGATCTCGCCACGCGCGGAGACGGCGACGCCCGAGGGGATCCCGCCTACATGCATCCGGCGAGTCACCGCGCCGTTCGCGTCGAACGCGACGACGTCGCCCGCGCGCGCGTCCGAGACGTACGCCGCGCCGGCGGCGTCCACGGCGATCCACGACGGGAAGAACGAGGCCTGCGTCCACGACGGGAGCGCCCGGCCCAGGACGACCGCGACCTGCACGGTCGCGCTCGCCTGGCGCCCGAGCGAGTCCGTGGCGACGACGGCGATCTCGTACGTCCCGGCGGCGGCCGGCGCGGTCCACGCCGCGTCCGGGCCGGCCGTCTCGAGCGCGCCACCGCTGGCCGTCCACGCGAAGGTGAGCCCGTCGCCGTGCGCCGCCACGGAGAGCTGCGCCGTCTCGCCGGGGTAGACGCTGGTCGCGCTCGCCGTGAGCGCGTCGATCCCCGGCGGGTCCGAGACGGCGACGGTCTCGACCGCGATGGTCGAGGACGAGGTCAGCGGACCACCGAAGGAGCCGCCCGCGTCGGTCGCCGAGCAGGTCACGTTCCAGGTTCCAGGACCCGGCGTTGCCCACGCGAACCGCTCCGAGGCGGAAGGGGCCGGCGAGGAGTACGCGACGGCCCAGGTCGCGCCGCCGCCGGGGAGCGTGCCCCCGCTCACGGTCACGGTGAGGCTCGCGACGCCGCGGTCGTCCGTGGCGCTGCACGCGATCGTCGCCGCGCCTGCCGCGGGGACGGGCTGGGGCGACACGGAGAGCGCCGTCACGACGGGCGCGGCGTTTCCGAAGCCCATCGCGCCGGCGCGCCCCGGCACCGCGACCAGCGCGGCGGCGGCGACCAGCACCTTTCCCGACAGCCGTCCCCGGTGACGCACCAGCGCGGACCTCCTGCGCAGCCCGACCCCGAAGAGAGCGATGCACCCGAGGTGCCGTCCCGCCTCTATGTTCGAACCATCGCACGTCGCGTTCTCCTTTAGGAATTTCTTTTCCTCGCAGCGGAATGCTGGGGCTAGCGACCCCCAGTTGCGCCATTTCGCGCAGCTCGTGGGTTCTGGAGACGCGGGCGCGCTCGCGAGGCGCCGGCGAGGAGACCTTCAGCTCCGTTCCGCCGCCGCGGTCCGGGCGCGCCGCCGGGCGCGCCAGGCGGCGATGCCGGCCGCTCCGAGCAGCGTCACGAGCACGACGTGCTTCACCACGAGCGCAGGGACGATGCCGCGCCCGCCCGCCGGGAGCCACTCGTAGTCCATGAACGCCCAGGCCCGGACGGCGCCGAAGACCACCACGCCGACGAGGCTCGCGGAGGCCACGCGCAGCGCGGCGCGGTCGAGCGCCTCTGCGAGGGGCCGAGCCTCGGGCCCGCGGAGCGGAGCGGCCCGCCACACCACCGCCACGGCGGCGAGGGCGCAGGTGAGGAGCGCGACGGAGAGGTCGTGGAAGTAGTTGTTCAGCATCACGAGAACGCCGGCCATCGCATCCTCCGGACCGTGGAGCCGCCACGGTCGCCCGGAGGCGGGGATCGATGCAACGGTGACGTCGCCGTCGAGGGTCGGTCGCGGTCGCGGTCGCGGTCGGGGTCGGGGTCGGGGTCGCGGTCGGGGTCGGGGATCGCGGCCCGCCGCGGAGTGTCTGGTATCCTCATCGGCTGCCGCATGCTGCCGAAGCTCCTGCGCGGCGCCCTGCGCCTCGATCCGCTGCGCCTCGCGCTCGTGGTGCTCTCGACCGCCATGGGCTCTGGCATCGCCGGCGCGCTCGCCGCCGTGGCGCTCCAGATCCAGGACCGCCTCGCCGCGGAGCTGCGCAGCTTCGGCGCGAACGTCGTGGTCGAGCCGGTGCAGCCGGCGGTGCCCGGCGCCGACGCGCCGGCGGCGCACCTCGACGCGTCGCTCCTTCCCGCCGTCCTCACCATCTTCTGGCGCCACAACCTGGTCGGGCTCGCGCCGCTCCTCACGGCGCCCGCCACCGTGTCGGCGTCGCGCGGCGCGGAGCGCGCGCTCCTCGCCGGCGTCTGGTTCGACCGGAAGGTGCCGCGCCCCGGCGGCGAGGGCGAGCTTCGCGCCGGGGTCGTGCCGCTCTTCCCGTTCTGGGAGCTGGACGGCCGCTGGCCCGCGCCGGGCGACGCGGGCGGCGCCGTGGTGGGCCGCGCCCTCGCGGATCGGCTCGGGATCCGCACCGGGGACGAGATCTCGCTCGCGGCGCGGGGCGGCGCGGCCCGGGTGCGGGTCGAGGGCCTCGTCCGCACCGGAGGCTTCGAGGACGAGGAGGTGCTGGTGCAGCTCGAGGCGGCGCAGGCGCTCCTCGGCGAGCCCGGGAAGCTCTCCCGGGCACTGGTCTCGGCGGTGACGGTTCCGCTCGACGCCTTCGGCCGGCGCGATCCCGCCGGCATGACGCCGCGCGAGCTCGAGAAGTGGTCCTGCACGCCCTACGTGACGAGCGTGGCGAGGCAGGTGGAGTCGGCGCTCCCGGGGAGCCGCGCCCGGCCGGTCTGGAGCATGGCCGAGGCCGAGGCGCGCGTGCTCTCGCGGCTCCACGTCCTCATGGCCCTCCTCGCGGCCCTGACCCTCGCGGCCGCGGCGCTGGCCGTCTCCTCGACCTTCGCGGCGCGGGTCCTGGGCCGCCGCTCGGAGATCGCGCTCATGCGCGCCTGCGGCGCCGGCGGCGGGCAGATCGCGCTCCTCCTCGGCGCGGAGCTCGCGGCGCTCGCGCTCACCGGCGGGATCGCCGGCGCGGCGCTGGCGCGCGCGCTCGTGGGCGCGCTCGGCGTCGCCGTCTTCGGCGTGCCGCTCGCCGCGGCCCCGGCCGTGCTGCCGCTCTGCGTGGGCGGCTCGCTCCTCGTCGCCGCCGCGGGCGCGGTGTGGCCGCTCCGCCGCGCGCTCCGCCTCGACCCCGTGGCCGAGCTGGGGGACGCCGCGTGACGTCGCGCGCCTTCTTCGCGCGCTGGCTCGCCCGCTCGCTCCGGGGCACGCTGGCGTCGGGCGCCGTCGCGACCGCCTCGCTCGCGCTCTCCTCCGCCCTGGTGTTCGCCTCCGTCGCGGTCTCCGCGGGCGTGGAGGGCCAGCTCGGGCGCGAGCTGCGGGGCTACGGCGCGAACCTCCTCGTCGTTCCGCGCCAGGCGCCCCTTCGCGTCGGCATGGCCACGTTCGATCTGGGCGTGGTCGCGGAGGAGCGCGGCCTCGCGACGTCCGACCTCGCCCGGCTGCCCGCGGAATGGGTGGAGGCGTCCGCCCCGGCGCTCCTCCTGCGGGTGCGCGTGGACGGCCAGGACGCCGGCGCGGTGGGCTACGATCTCGCCGCCCTCCGGGGGATGAACCCGCTCTGGCGGATCGCCCCGCGCTGGCCCGAGGGCCCCCTGGAGGCCGTGGCCGGGGCCACCCTCGCCGCGCGGCTCGGGCTCGCCCCCGGTCGCGAGGCGACCCTCGCCGCCGGCGAGCGGACGGCGCGCGTCGCGATCGCGGCCATCGTCGAGACGGGGAGCGCCGAGGACGAGGACCTCCTCCTGCCGCTCTCCCTCGCGCAGGAACTCGCCGCGCGGCCGGGCGAGGCCTCGCTCGCGCTCGTCCGCGCCCGCCTCGCCGGGCGGAGCGCCGACGACGCGGCACGGGCGATCGAGGCGGCGGTCCCCGGCGCCGAGGTCCGCACCATACGGCAGGTGGCGCACGCGGAGGACGCGCTCCTCGGGAAGGTGCGGCGCATGCTCGCCCTGGTCACGGCCGCGCTCGGCGCCGCGACCGCGTTCACGGTGGCGGGCACGCTCGGCGTCGTGCTCCTCGGCCGCCGCCGCGAGATCGGCCTCTGCCTCGCGCTGGGCGCGGCGCCGGGATCGCTCCGGACGCTGCTCCTCGCGGAGGCGGCCGTGTCCGGCCTCGCCGGCGGCGCCGCCGGGTGCGTGCTCGGCGCGATCGCCTCGGAGGCCGTGGCCTGGAGCGTCTTCGGCGCCGGGATCCCCCTCGCGGTCTCGGCGCCGGCGGCCGCGCTCGCGACCTCCGTCGCGGTCGCGCTCGGCGCCTCGCTCTGGCCGGTGCACCGGGCGGTCCGCGTCTCCCCCTGTGATACCCTCCGCGCGCAATAGCGCCCTCGCGATGCCCGGTCACGACGTGCTCACCGAGAAGCTGGAGAAGCGCTACGGCGAGACGGCCGCGCTCCAGCCCCTCGACTGCCGCCTCGATGCGGGGAGCTGGGTGAGCCTCGTCGGCCCCTCGGGCTCGGGGAAGTCGACGCTCCTGCACCTCATCGGCGCCATGGATCGACCGAGCGCCGGCCGCGCCGTGGTGGCCGGCACCGACCTCACCGCCCTCGACGCGGGGGCCGCCACCGTCTTCCGGCGCGGCCACGTGGGCTTCGTCTTCCAGCAGCACCACCTCGTCCCCTACCTGTCCGCGGTCGAGAACGTCATGCTGGCGCAGCACTTCCACAGCATGGCGGACGAGCCGGAGGCGGCGGCCGCGCTCGCGGACGTGGGGCTCGCGCACCGGGCCAGCCACCTGCCCTCGCAGCTCTCCGGGGGGGAGCGGCAGCGCGTCTGCATCGCGCGGGCGCTCGTGAACGAGCCCGGCCTGCTCCTCCTCGACGAGCCCACCGGCAACCTCGACTGGGCGAGCGCGCTCTCCGTGCTCGACACCATCGCCCGCCTGCACGCGGCCACCGGGTTCACGGTGGTGTGCGCGACGCACAACCCCGCCGTGGCGCGCTGGGGCGATCGCATCCTCCGGCTCGCCGACGGGCGGCTCGCCTCGGACGAGCGCGCGCCGGCGGAGCGCCCGCGCACGGAGGGCGTGAGCGCTGCGAGCAAGGATCGGGCGTCGTGACCGCGACCTCGACACCGACCCCGACCGCGGCCTCGACCGCAAGCCCCACCCCGACGCCGACCCCGACTCCCACCGCGAGCCCGGCCCTCACCGGAGCTGCTTGACCGATGGCCGAGGCCTTCACCGCCGCGTTCCTCGTCGCCGCGGAGGCTGCCCTGGCCTGGGCGCTCGCCGTCGCGCCCCGGCGCGTGCGCGACGCGCGGCTCGC
>DATDDC010000550.1:0-2881 GCA_036523995.1 Anaeromyxobacter sp. | reverse complement strand
CGGCGCCTCCTCCGCGCTCTTCTCGAGGTCGACGACGTTCATGTCGTCGCCGGCGTCCTCGACGATGGACACCTCGGAGTCGTCGAACCCGGACATCACCTCGTCGAGGTCCGGCCCCTTCTCGGCGTAGTAGCGCTCGATGGCCTCCTTGATGGCCTGCTCGGAGGCGACGACGACCTCGACGTTGTAGCCGGTGAGGAACTTGATGTCGTCGATGGCGAAGATGTTCGAGGGATCGCTCATGGCCACGATGAGCGAGCTGCCGGCGCGGTTCACCGGCACCACCTGGTGCTTCTCGGCGGTGGCCTTGGGGATGAGCTTCAGCACCTCGGGGTCGATGTCGAAGTCCTTGAGCGAGATCGCCGGGACCCCGTACTGCTTCGAGAGGAAGTTCGTGAGGTCGTGCTCGGCGATGGCGCCCTGCTTCACGAGCAGCGAGCCGATGCGGCCGCCGGTCTTCCGCTGCTCGTCCTGGGCCTTCTGGAGCTGCTGCAGGGAGATGAGGTTCTCCCGCACCAGCAGTTCGCCGAGACGTCCGGACATGTGTCGTTTCCTCGTCGATGGCGCGAGAGGGAGACGCGTGAAAGGCGTCTCGACCTTAGCAGGCGGTCCGAATTGGGGTCAAGGAACGGCCCCTGCCGAAGTGCCCGTCACCATTCGGAGAAATGCGGTCCTTCCCTACATCGGTGCCGCGGCCAGGACGTCCCGCGCACGCGCGACGTCGCGCGCGATCTGCGCCCGCAGCGCCTCGACCGAGGGGAAGCGCCGCTCCTCGCGGATCCGTGCCAGGAAGGCCACGCGGATGCGCTCGCCGTAGAGGTCCTGCCCGCCGAAGTCGAACAGGTGCACTTCCAGGCCCACCGCGGCGTCGGTCTCGACGGTGGGCTTCACGCCCACGTTGCACACGCCGCCGTGGAACGCCCCCTCGCCCGGCGTGGCCCCGCCCACGAACGCGAGGATCACGTACACGCCGTTGGCCGGGAGGAGCGCCTCCGTGGCGACGTTGGCGGTGGGGAACCCGAACCCGCGCCCCCGCCCCGCGCCGCGGATCACGCTCCCGTCGACGTCGTGGGCCCTCGTGAGGAGGAGGGCCGCCGCCTCGGCGTTCCCCTCGAGGAGGAACTCGCGGATCTTGGTCGAGGACACGACGAGGCCGTCCGAGGTGACCGGCTCGACGACGTGCAGGGCGATGCCGCGCGCGCCGAGGAGCCCGCGCAGGGGGTCCACGCGGGCCCGCTCGTGACCGGCCGTGAAATCGTACCCGACCACCACCTCGGCGCAGCCGAGCCGGTCGGCGAGGTCGCGAGCGACGAAGTCGGCCGCCGGCGTGGCCGCGTAGGCGCGGTCGAAGGGCTGCACCACGACGCCGTCCATCCGCTGCGCCTGGAGGAGCTCGAGCTTGCGGGGAAGCGGCGTGAGGAGCGGCGGGGCGAGCTGCGGCCTCAGCACGCGCACGGGATGCGGCTCGAAGGTGAGGACCGCCCCGCGGCTCCCCCGGGCCCGGGCCCGCTCGCGCACGAGCGCGAGGAGCCGCTGGTGGCCGAGGTGGACGCCGTCGAGGTTCCCGATGGCCACGGCGCAGCCCCGGAGCGAGCCGGACGCCTTGGCCTCGTCGAGCGAGCGGAAGACCTCCATGCGGCGGAGGTTCATAGGCCCGAAGGGCGCGCGGGTCAAATGGAGGCTACAGGCCACGGGCTTCAGGCTTCAGGAACGACAGCGGGTAACCATGCCGGACCCGAGCCCGGGCCGCTCGCCCGTAGCCTGTAGTCTGCGGCCCGTAGCCTGCGTCACAGGAACCGCTTCCCGAAGGCGCGGGGGAGGAGCTCCCGGAGCGTCGTCTCCACCCGCCCGCCGCGGGCGCCGACGAGGATCACCGGCAGCGAGGGCGAGCCGAGCTCCGCCAGCGCCTGCAGGCACATGCCGCAGGGCGGGGTGGGGTCGGCCGTCCCGCTCGCCACCGCCACGGCCTCGATGCGCCGTGCGCCCGACACGGCCGCCGCGGCGACCGCGGCGCGCTCCGCGCAGATCCCCACCGGATAGCTGGCGTTCTCGACGTTGGCGCCGGGGAAGACCTCGCCGCCCGCGAGCACGGCCGCGCCCACCTTGAAGCCGGAATAGGGCGCGTACGCCCGCCGGCGCGCCTCGCGCGCGGTGCGGACCAGGCGCGCGAGCGCGTTCCCCGCGCCGGGGCGCCGCGCCTCGCGTCGCCGCGCCATCTTCACGCCTGCTCGAGGAAGCGCGCGATGGCGAGCTCCGCGTCGAGCGGGATGTCGAGGAACTTCACGTGCGCGCCGAAGCGCTCGCCCTCCCGCGAGACGCGCAGCACCTCGCCCACCACCTGGATCTCCTCCGGCGCGCCCGGGAGGATGAACCGCAGCTCGACGCGGCTGCCCACCGGCGGGTGGAGCGCGTCGTAGTAGACCCCGCCGATGCCCAGGTTGCCCTGGAACGGCTCGAACGAGCCCCCCAGCGCGGCGTCGCGCACGAGGAGCTGGATCGGAACCCGAAGGCTGTCGCGGCGATCGTCCTCGGACGGCGCCGCCGCCCTCCCCTGCTCGTCGTGTCCGACCATCGCTCTCCTCCCAGGCGCCGGAGGCTACCAGCGCCCCGGTGCTCCTTCAACGCGCGGCCGCGCGCGCCAGGAAGGCGCCCGCGAGCGCCGACAGCCGGTCCGTCGCCCGTCCGGAGATCTCGGAGACCTCGGCGTGGGAGAGCGGCTTGCGGGAGAGCCCGGCGGCGAGGTTCGTCACCACCGAGACCGCCGCGACCGGCACGCCCATGTGCCGCGCCGCGATCACCTCCGGCACCGTCGACATCCCCACGAGGTCCGCGCCCAGGGCCCGGAGCATCCTCACCTCCGCAGGCGTCTCGTACGAGGGGC